>JABMRB010000037.1 GCA_013202865.1 Candidatus Nealsoniibacteriota bacterium
GACGGGCCCCTGTGGCCCGCGTGGAACGACCTCTTGCCTGCGTAGGTGGTGGACACCGCAGGCAGTTGCAGATCTGATTCGCGAGGTTGTTGCTTCTCCGAGTGCTGCGTCATCAATTTGACAACAGCAGCGGCATTCGTTGACCACGTCTTCGTCTTCGCGCACGAGGTCGCCCCCGCCTGCGTTAGATGTGCCCACGGCTTTGCGCGCTCAGGTCTAACCGTCCTGCGTCAGGAACTGGATCTCGCTGCCAACTGGGGGAACCGGTCGAGCGGGCCCTTCAAAACTACCTGACCCGGAAGCGCGGGCGGTAGTCCGCAACGAGCGCAGCCCCCCCATGCCGTCTGACAAACCAACGCCTCAGTCCGCCACCCGCTGCCGACGCGGATACGGCTCCCGCTCGGCATACGGATCCGGGACGACGTCCCCAATCAGGGGCATCTCGGCGGCCGTGTCGCCCGTTTCGGATCGACTCAAGACGGCTTTTTGAAGGACGTCATAATCGCGCGTTGTTTGCTCGCCTGTTTCTCGCATCTTCGATCTTTCCGCATCGCCGCCCGCTGGCTTGTCCCGATCATCTTCTGCTCTCGCCGCCGGATGCCCCATTTGTCTCGAAGCTCGATGAAGCCGAAACCGCTGTACGGCGTCCTCCAACGTCTCGGCTTCCGGAAGTGCCCCAGCGGCAGTTCGTGAAGGAAGCCACTCAAGAAACTCCCTCTGCATGCGGTACTTTCTCAGGGCGTCGTTCACATCGTGTGCAATCGATGCTATTCGGTCCATTGTCTGGTACTGAATCTCGTAGGCAGCCTTCTTCTTGGCGAGTGCCCGGTTCACCGTGTACATCAAGATGTTCAATCTCTCCGCACAATGCCGAGGCGTTTCTTCGTGCGGTAGAGGCTCGCCGATGTCGTCTGCGAGGTATCGAATCGCATATTCATCCTGGAGCAGTTCTGGGTACTTCTTCGATTTGGCAACCTGTGCGTGGACCTTCTTGTATCTCGCGATTTCCGGCTTCAGTTCGTCGATCTTCTTCCAGATCAACTCGACATCCTGACGCACGTCGACAAGGTCACATCGCATTCGCTGCTGAGTTTCAAGAACTCGCCACTTGCTCTGGTCGATCAACCCGTCAAGGTCACTGAGCCGATCCGTGATCGGTAGATCGGTGCCGTTGTCAACCGAAGGGCGCAAACGAGCAAAAAAAACGTAGGTACCGACAAAGACGGCAGCGAGAACTACTGCAAACGCGATGACAAGAAGGCGACGCAATCTCGGCATCCGCTGTGGCCCTGGAATCCTTGGGCTTCCAAGATCATCTTCCATCCGACGTTCCTTTTTGTGCAATCTCTTTTTTCCGACTCGCCGAAGGAGTCGTTGCAAGCTGTAGACCATACCGCCAGCTCTTGATTCTTCCCGGGGGAAGCACGTCCGGACAGCACATTCGCGTGCTCAAACGGCTGTCCCAGGGCAACCCCAACTTTCCCACGATCCTCGATTCCGAATGTCGAGAAGGCGAGACGTATGTTGTCACCACGTGGGTTGCCGGTGAAGACATCAAAACACACCTCAAACCGATCAAAGAGGGCACGGACTCCTGGGATAGCCCCGTCAGAGTCATCAAGCTTTACCGGGGGCTGGCACAAGGGCTGCACCAAATGCCCCGTCATCCCGGAGTGTTCCACGGCGATATCACGCCCGCGAACCTGATTCTCACGCGAGGTCCGGAAAGGTTGGTGATGATCGATTTCGGCAGCGCGTGGACGGTGGAGAGAACAACTTCGCGGCAGGACGGTGACGGGCGTTCGGTTGCCTACGCTTCGCCGGAACAGCAGCGACACGATCCGGCCATCGATTTTCGCGCGGACCAGTTCTCTGCTTCCGTGGTTGCCTACGAGATGCTCACCGGCGTATGTCCGTATGGTGAGCAGGGTGGGGCGGCCGGGCTTCCCGAGAACCGTTCCCGATACGAATCGCTCTATAGGCCACCGAGTTGCCAATGTCCGGTTCAAGAACAAGTCCCCAAGCGAGTTTGGCGACTCATTGACGAGGTGATCGGAAGGGGCCTGCAACTCGATCCGGGCAATCGCTATCCGACGTCGGGCCAGTGGCTGGAGATCTTGGAGGACCTCCACTGCGAGATGCGGCGAAGGACCCGATTCAGTCGCCTCGATTCGGCCGTTCTTCGCATGGTCCGATGGTTGGGAGGCCGTCTGCCGCGAAAGAGCACTGATTGACCGTCACTCGGCTCGCCAGATGCCCTTTCGCACGGCCAACTTGTGTGGAGGGATCGCGTGAAAACGGTCGCCGCACTGGCTATGAAACATTTCCCCATGCTGGTCGGGACTGCGATTAACAGGGAGAGGCATGCCGTGCCTGAGATACTCGATGCGTTTTCGCACCAGTACGGGGGCGCCAAGGTGACACCCCGCGCAGAAGTGGCCATCCGCCGGAACGGGCGGAAACTTATTCATCTCTCCCGCATCGCGGGCCGCTTGCCGAGCCTCCAGCAATGTCTGGCGAAAACGCTCGTGGTTTCGCGCCGTGTTCGGCACGGTAACCGCGAGGAAGGTTCCACTGACAAGCACCACTCCATAGGGAACACGAAAGCCCTCTTTCTGCTCCAAGAGATAACAATAGGCCGCCATGCGCACGAAGTGTTGGTCCCGCAGGCCACGCCAGTTCGGCCCGTGCCGGAAGACGGGGATCTTCAAATCTCCTTCTTCCAGGATGCGCCACGGCCTGCCACCCAGCTTCCAAGAGGGGTACCGGCCCGCCGACAGAACGCGAACTCCGACAGACAATACACCGACATCTCACGGTCGTATTTTCCGGCCGCCAACCGATCGTCAGAGTTATTGGAATTTCGTTCGATCACTTGCCACCTGTAACGTTGTCGTTCACCGATTCTACTTCATTCACGTTCATCGCCAGCGACTGATTGCCTTGAGCACCTCGGCCGCACTCTGGGGCCGTCGACTGGGATCGTCATCAAGGCACGCCATGGTAATCTTGCGGATTTTGGGCGTCAACTTGGAGTTGTCAAGACAGGACGCCTCTTCGCCTCGCGGCGGGAGCTTGCCACACGTCGCATGGACAACGATTCGCCCCCAGCTATAGAGATCGACGTGGAAGTCCCGCTTGGAAAGCTCCTTGCCGTCTACCTCCGGCGCGCGGTATGGGTTCTCGGGCCAGTCCCCGCTTACCGTGGGATTGCCGTCGAGCAGCTTTCCGAGTTCGAAATCGGTCAGCACGATCGAGCCGCTTGCCCGATCGGTGACGAGGACCGTGCTCGGTGACAATTCTCGGTAGATCACGCCCACTTCGTGAAGGACCCGCAGGCCTCCGACAATGTTCTTCATGATTTGCGGAAGACTCGCCACGCTGTTGGGGCCGTCAAGGATCAGCGCCAGATCGTCGCCGGGTGTCCACTCATCAAGGCTCCACCAGGTATCCTCTTTCAGGTCAGGCACGGTAGTAACGTGCGTCGGGAAGAGGTCGATGCTCTGCGTCTTCTTGCAGACTTTGGCAACCGCATTGCAGATGTCTCCATGCCGGCTGAGGTAGTTCACAAGCTCCTTGGCTTCCTTCGTCGGGAAATCCGCCAACTCGTATCGTTTCCCGCGGGCAAGACGGCTTTTCTCATGGCGATGTTCAAGTTGCCAGGCGAAATACACAAGCCCGTTTGCCGCTTTCTGCTGGCCACTGAGTGGCCGCACGGCCTTCCAATCGCGGAGACCTTCGTCGACTCCTTCCAGCGGAATCACTTCCGATATCTGCGAGAGAGATTTTGGATGAAGAATGGCCTTCAAACCGCACTTGAGTTGCTTGGCAACCCAGTACCCCGTGTCGAGCCGAACGTCCTTCTCATCAAGAATCCTCTGCCATGTGTCGGCCGACATCGTTGAACGCACGTCTGGCGGATGCATTTCAAGCTCGATCATGCGGCGTTGAATGGCCCGTTTGTCCAGCCAGACACACCCCACGTCGATGCCTTTTTCTCGTTTCTTACCCATGGTTCCTCCGGGGGGATCAAGCGGAGCGACGACCCACTTTCGGTCGGACTGTCATCTTGGCAGCCATTGCGACAGACTCAACGTCATACTCACAACACACATCCAAACCAAGGAGCCGACCCATGAACGCGGCTAGTCGAGTGCTCAACTTTCTCGTCTCTCCCCTCCTGCCCGTTATCGGTGCCCTCTTTTCCTCGGAAGTCGAAAAACTTGTCGCCTTGGCCGAAATTGACCAGCAAGACGAGATCGAAGAACGAGCGAGAAACCTGGAAGCCGAGGGAAAAACCCATCTGGCTTCCCGGCTGCGTCAGCGGGCCTCGCAAATCTCGACCGACCGTCCCGGTCACTACGGAACCCAGATTATCGGACAGGCACCGACTCGCACGGTAACGATCTGCTGGTCCACTCGGCGGGCCGCCCAATGGCAGGGAGGATTGGCACCGTTTCGTCAGCACGCTGGTCAACTCGAACACGACCTGGGTACGGCAAGTGTCCTGACGGCACTCTACGAAACAGATCCACCGTCGGCGGAGCAATGGGTCGGTGAAGACATCCTTCGGCGCGATTTTACGGGGCGAGAGCGATGCCTGAAGAAGATTCCCGATGGTGCCATCGTCGCCGATGACCGGGTCACCAAAGTCATCGAGTTTGGTGGCCAGTACTCCAGTGGCCGCCTTCGTCGCTTTCACCAGCATTTTGCTCGATATCGAGTTCCCTACGACATCTATTGAGGTTGCCATGCCAAGAAGAAAGAAGCAGGTACGGCTCACCGATCGGGATCGCCTCGTGCTGACGATGGCGTCCGTCGGCATGGTCACTCCGAAATTCGTCCAGCAGGGCGTGCTTCAGCGGGGCAGTCTCGACGGGGCGCGGTCAATCATTCGCCGTTTGGTCGGCAGGAGCCCAGAATACTTGTATCTCCGGCCAGAACCCCTCGATGGAGACCGGGTCTGTTATCGTCTCACCCACCGGGGCCGACGAGTCGTCAATGCCTCCCGCGAGGCGGCCACACCGCTGAAGAAGCAAGGAAGAATCACGCGTTACGCCGTCACATGGTTCATCTTCGCCGACAAGCCGGGCCATCGGCGGCTTTTCTCGTTGCGTGACTATCCCGATCTCTTCGATGTTCGCGATGGACGGCTTCCTCGTCACCCCTTCTTCATCGCCCAGTCTCCAGACGAGGGCACGGCAGGCGTGATCTTGGTTGACCACAACGCGAGCCCGCGGCGGATGCTCCACAAGACCGCAAAGGCCCTCGACAAGATACTCCGTGAAGGTTGGTTTGATGATTTCCTTCGCCGTGGACGCTTTGTCATCACGGTCCTTACATTCAGCGACCAGCGCAAGCTTCTGTACGAAGGCCACTTGCCGCGAGAGACGATTCGACGTCTCGGGCATCCTCTGTCGCGTCTCCTCCCGCTACCACTGACTGAAGAATCGGTTCCCTTCATGTTTCGCGTCGTTCCCGGCCTCGAATCGATCGTCACCAATACTCCCAGCCTATTGGATCGCCAATGAATCCCCACCAGAACCACATGCCACCCGTTGAGGAGACGGTTGCCCACAAGGCCGACGTCTTGGATTGGAGTCGGATAAAACATGCCATCTTCATGCCCGACGTCGTGCGTAAGAAGCAGGTAGTCTATTTCTTCCTCGTGGGAGCCCTCGACCTAGCTTCCGTGTCAATGATTTCAAAGCTGGCGCTGCACATGCTATCGCTTGCCGCGCTGAGGCACCGAGAGCAGACCGGCGAAGTCCCACGCATTGACTTCATTTGCGACGAAGCACAGGTTCTGATCGCCAAGAACATCGCCAATATCTTGGAGCAGGCCCGATCCAGGGGAATCGCCTGCACGTTCGCCCACCAGTCAATGAGTCAATTGAACCCGCCAGGCGGCGACGACTTGAGAGAGCTGATGATGCAATGCTCCTCGACGAAGCTCGTATTTGACGCCCGCGACCCTTGGTCACTCGGCTACATCTCCCGGACTTCCGGCTGTGCCAAGTACTACAGTCCAAGATACGATCTGCCGCTTGACCATCTGACCCGAGGCGAAGTCGGGCCGCAATACGTATCCCCCGACCGGGACGGACAAAGGAACGTGGGCATTTCTGAATACGTCGGTCCCAGGATGAACTCCCAGGATATCCTAGACATCTCGTTCGATCCCAATCTGTGCCTGACCTGGATTGCGCGGGCCTCGGGCCTCTGTTCCTTCCGAGGTTGGTTTCCCATGCGCACCGCGTGGCCCGTCTCCAAGGCAGCCCACGATCGCCACGAACGCACCCCGTGGCCTGAAAAGACCGATGAGATGATCCTCCCGCCGGCCCTTTGGCCCAAGGACGAGGAACACCCGGCTACCATCACGCAGGTCCCCACAGAGGTTCTACCTCAACACGAGGATAATGCAGACGAGGCATTTCAGCGGATCTGGGAGGACGAGAAACAGAACTGAGCATTTACCCTACGCTTGGCCGAAGGAAACTCTTTTGATCCCCCGCTGGATCCGGCGTGTTCGCCAAAGCTCCGCGTGACGTATACGAACTTGCCCATCAATCATGCGGCGGCGAAAAGCCTGCTTGCCCAATCAGACACAAGCCACGTCGATGCCTTTTTCTGGTTTCGCATCGGCAGTTCTTCCGGGGGGATCAAGCGGAGCGACGACCTGCTTTCGGTCGGACTGTCATGTGGGCAGCCATTTCGTCAGACTCAAGATCAGACTCGTAACAGGCACCAAGACCGAAGACGAGAAAATATCACAGGCCGAGCGAGAGTAGTTATGGGCGTTTCAACGAACACGCGTGTCGCTTGTGCTGGCCCGCCGGCTTCGGATCATCATTGGCGGTCGGCTGGAATACGTGTTGGACGCCCGGTTCGGACCAAAAGCATAAACCACTCGGTAAACGGAAATTTCTTATCCTCCGCTTCCGCCCTGGAGTGACAAACATACGGCGGCACGTTAGGCGTCCGTGGACGCATGACGGCAGAGACCATGATGTGTTCGTGGCCCCCCCTTTGGCACACCCTTCGAGGCAAGCAAATTGCCTGGACCGAGACATTGACGGCAAGTCATAACGTCGGTTCGGTGTGCCAGAACGAGAGACCCTTTTGGGTCTTTCGTTTTTATCCGCGTTCCGCACGGACGTGGAACGATGGGCAATTGGTGGCGCCAAGCTTCCCGAAGCTGTGACGGTCCCGTGGGACCGTGAGGGCTTTGACAACGATTGGCCAAAGCCGTGGAAGTGCTTTCCACCGCGGCGGCATCACAGGGAGTAAGGGAAATGGCCCAGACAGACGGAAAGGTGTACTTGTTCGGCGTCAATTAGCTCTGCCCTTTAGCGACAATTAGGTTGCCCGAGGGAAAACGTGAGTTTGCTATTCTTCGGAGCCAGGTTTTGACTGCGGAGAACCATGTTTGGGGGTCTTGTTTTTCTTCGCCGCTTCGAGGCGATAGCTGGGGATGTTCAGCTCGATGATCACCGAATGATGGATCAATCGGTCGATCGCCGCAGCGGTCGTCATGGGGTCCTTGAAGATCTGTTCCCATTTGCTGAACGGCAGATTGCTGCTTAACAGCAGACTGCCGCGCTCGTAGCGTTCCGACAACAGAGTGAACAGGACCTCCATTTCTTCGCGGCTCTGCTGGACATAGCCCAGGTCGTCGATGATCAGCGCCTCGTACTTGTGCAGCTTCTTGATCAGCCGCTCCAATCGCAGGTCTCGTTTCGCTCGCAGCAGTTCCTGGACCAGCATCTGACACGTCGAGAACAAGACCGAGCGGCCTCGCCTTACCAACTGATCCCCCAATGCGCACAGCAGATTCGTCTTCCCAGAACCGGGTTTCCCGAAAATCAGCAGGTTGTCCTGCCGGTCCAGGAACGCACCGTTGCGAAGGGTCTCGAACTGTTGCGTCACATGCAACGGGACTCGAGACCACTGGAATTGTTCCCAGGTTTTCCCCGCCAGCAACTGCGAGTTCCTCATCAATCGTTCGATGCGATTGTGGTGTCTCGCCTGGCATTCCTTGGCCGTCAGATCCGACAGGAACTGAGGATGCGTCCAGCCCTCTCGTGCCGCCTGTTCGGCAGCCGTCGGGTACTGCTCTCGGAACGTCGGCAGACGTAGTTCCTTCAATTGATCCGACAGTTTCGACGTGTCGATCGTAGGCTTCGAGCTGCGCCTCGATGAGGCGGCTTTCTTCGATGATCGCGTTTTGGCGGTCGACTTCGCTGTCGCCGCCGCGGGTGGCTTGTTCATCATACACATCCTTGTGTGAGAGTAGGGAATCGAACGTACAAAGATCGGGCGGCTCGACGTTGACATCCGTCGGGCCGGGGATCTGTTGTCTGCTTTGCACGACCGCCAGAACTTCTTTCGCCGCGATGGCTTTGCCTTCGGACAGGAACCATCGCAAGACGTCATCCACGAGTTCCAAACCTTCGTGCTTGGCGGCGTGCAGGATCTTCAGGTACTGTTTGACGGCGGCGGCTTCACTGGTCCGCGCGAGCAACTGGTCGTAAGCCATGCGGAAGCGGGTCGTCGGATACAGGTGGTTGACGTATTTGTAGTTGGCGAACGCGCCCGGCTTGCGGATCAGAGAATCGATGACGTGGCGGAAGTCGATCCGCTCCTTGCCTTGCCCGAACAGTCTCGGCAGGCGTTCCAGGCACTCGTTGCGATACCAGAGTTCGAGATGGTCCTGGTGGATCAGCACGTCCATTTCCAGGCCGATGTACTTGCTGCTGATTGAATAGGTGTTTCGCTTGATACGCAGGACGCAATCCGATTTGACCCTGACACGCAGCGGCGTGAAAGTTCTCAGCCGTTGGTGCGGCAGCGGCTGCAAGGTCTCGCATTCTTTTCGGAAGACGTTGGCGCGTTCGTCGTTGCGACGCGCAACGAGTTGCCTGAGAAAAGCCCGGTACTCCTCCTGGTCGGTGAAGTCACGATTGCCACGCAGTCGCAACGCTTGATCAAGCCACGATTTCAGATGTCCATGAGCCGACTCCACGTCGCCGTTCTCATGCGGCTTACGGACATTGATGCGATGGCCCCGGACGCCATAACGATCGAGCAGCGCTTGGTACTGTGTCGCGAATTGCTTGTCGCTGGAAAGGTTGTTGACCGCCGCGGAAAGGCTGTCGCTGCGGACCCGCCGGGGCACGCCGCCGGCCGTGTGCAAGGCGTCTTGCAGCCCCGTCGCCAAGGCCTCGAACGATTCCGAGTGGCAAAGGTGGACGTACTCCCAGTTGGAATACGTGAAGACGGCGTGAAACAGCATGTGGTCGTACGGACGTCCCTGAATCGTGACCCGCAAAGCATTCAGAACGACGAAGTCGAGAGCAAGCACGTCGCCCGGATGATGAACCTGAGTGAAGTGGACTTCCTGTTGCACCCCGTGCTGCAGCTTCCATCGCTGAACTCGCCGCTCCAACGTCCGGCGAATCGAATCGGTGATCGGCAGCTCGCCTTGGTCCTCGGCCGGGGAATTGTATTTCTGTTTCAACCAATCGAGCAAGGCAAAGGGCCTCAGCCGGGAGTCCCCTTTCAAGAGTTCCTCGACCTCCGGCCAGAACGGTTCGAGGGGATCTTTCCGAGTCCGATAGTCACGCGACCGCCGCTCCCGTTGGCTGGGAAGTATGCCGCTATCGCGATACTTCCTAATCGTTCTTTCGCCCATTTTGAGCCTCCCTGCAATCTGTGCCACGGGATGTCCGCAGTGAAGCATCGAAAACATCCTGCCGGCCTTCTTGTCCTTGAGCATCGCAAGCCTCCTTTGCGTAAGAGCTTGCGATAGCTTGCCATACCACGATCCGTCACGGGAATCCCAATCGCCACGAAACCGATAGCCATCGTTGCTAGCGGTCATGAACACGGCCGTTCTAATTGTCGCTCACACGAAACAACAGACCCTGCTAGCATGCCCCTCCCTCGGCCGTTCTAATTGCCGCTGAGACGGGAAAGCTAATTGACGCCTTAGA
>JABMRB010000268.1 GCA_013202865.1 Candidatus Nealsoniibacteriota bacterium
CATCGGCCTGATGCTCGTCTCGCAGCGACCGAGTGAGGTGGAGGCGACCGTGCTCTCCCAGTGCAATTCATGGATCGTGTTGCGTATCACAAACGAGTCGGATCGCAGCCATGTCCAAGGGATACTGCCAGATTCCCTGGCGGGATTGACGAAGGTGCTTTCCGGGCTTCGCCGCCGGGAAGCGATCTTCGTGGGACAGGCCGCCGTCCTTCCGTCGCGAATATTGATTCGCGATCTGGTTAAGGACGACAAACCTCTGCCTCGCTCTCAGGACATAGACTTCGATGCGGGATGGCAAGGTGACTCGATAAAAGACGAGCACCTGACGGAGGTGAGCAAGAGGTGGCGTCTGCAGAGGAGGGAAGTATGATGCCCTCACGCGAGGTGTTGTTTCAAACAGTTTGTGTAATAAAAGGGACGGGCATTGATATATTGATAAGTCCTACATACAATGGCCTAACCCGTCATTCAAGATGGACAGCCTAAAGACGTGCGACCATGAGGGGCAATATACCGATAGTTGCGGTTGGCATTGTCCGAAATGTGGTGCCAGTGAACCGTCTGCCACTTAATTCTATGTTGGACGATGATGTAACTCAGAATTCGGGTTGCTTGAAGGGCGCGGAAGCATGCGCGAAAAGAGGCTATTGAACACATTTCGGGAGTTTTTGCCAGCAAATCGGACGCCACTTCTTGAAGAGGCAATCCGGGCAGTGGAACAGCTTCCGGGGGTCGGGAAATGGATACCTTCGGGGCCTTTCATGGCGAACATGATCCCATGGGAAGTACTGTGGGGCTTTCCACTCACGTTTCTATCCGACGTCCCATCGCTGCATCCATTGCGAAAGAAAATTGGCAGTCGCATTGGAAACTCTCAAACGCCCAAACCCAGCGATCTTTCCGAGGTTAGCGCCGCAGCTTTGGTCAAAGTTCTCGGAGCGCGACAACTTGAGAGCATCAAGGAAACAAACAGCAAGACGCCCGATTTCCGTGTCTGGTGGGAAGAGGACTTGATCGAGATGGAGGTGACAAAGGCGGATCAGAAAAATACGTTAATCGCCCGCTCGGCTGCAGTCGATCGTCTTAGACATGAGATTCTATCTTTCGCGCGTCAGTGTGACATCGTGGTTCACGTTGCGGACATCCCACGCCAAGCAGATCGTCAGCAGATACTCGAAGCGGCGCGCAATGTGGAGCCTGGAACTCAGATCGAGGAATACGGAAGATGGCGCGTCCGTGCTGAAACGCCATGCAGGGAAGGAAACTATCACGTTGCCGCGGGACAGTCGGACCCATCCCCCGCTTGGTGGCCGGAGATGGGTGTTGTCCGCATGTTCTCACTTGAACAGCTGGTCGGCGGACCTGAGCCCAACTTGGTACACCCGCAAGTACGAGTTCAATTTGGTACGCCATTTACCAGCTACATCAATGCCGCGGCTAGGAAGGCTGACCATTTCCAAGGTGCCGGAGCCGTGCCATTTGTGATCGCGCTCGACGTCATGTCGCTCCCTGGCGCCTTCGATTTCTTTCCTCGTGAGTTGCCGAAGTATTTGAAAGACTGGCCGCGAGTGTCGGGTGTATGGCTGATTCACGGGCCTTCGTTCGTACTCCCCAAGATCGGGTGGACGAAGTGGAGGTTCATTGAGAACCCTGATGCTCGAAACCGCCTGCCAGAGAAGATGCTCGCGAAACTGCGCGACGAACCGAACTGCAGGACATATGATCTGATGTCCAATTGATGGGAAAAAGGCCATTCGCAATATTTGAGCCGAACAAATAGCTGCAGCAGGCCGGTCACGCGAATGACGTTTCGTCGTGTTTCAACGCTTTGGCCCGCGTGAGCTGGCTGCTGAGCTCTGAGGGTTAGAAGGGTCTGAGTGATAATTATGTCTCTTCTCTGGGATGTGCTCGAAGTGACAGCTGTTTTTCTCTTAGCAGCTGAAGCAATCAAAGTGCGCAATTTGCGATGGATCCATTCGCATACTATTAGGCTGCACCGCGTCGTTAATCCAAAGATCGAGATTGTCGATGAACTACCAAAAGAAATGAAATTTATAGACCGTTACAGCATTGAGTTCTTTCTTCTTGGTTTCTTCGTGTTCGGTGTCATTGCAATCCTCACTGCCTGTCGAGCCTTCGGGATTCCTCTCATCTCTATTGTTCCCCGAAGCGTGGGAGGGTGGCTTATTTTGATTTTTGGAATCGTGACAGGTCCTATACTCGTCGGACTGTCCGCATATACCGTGATCGTGTGGCTGCTCCAGCGAATAGTGGCAGCACTGTCTTGGGTCGAGGAAAACACCCTCAATGGTGCGGTTGGCATTCTCGGGTTTATTCTGTTTCTTGTTCAGTTCATTGGGCGCCGTGTATCCATCTTCTAACATCAGGCTGGACAAAGATGCGCGGAAAAAGCGCCCGCGCACGTGTCAGCCTGGCGGCGGTGAGAATAAAGTAAATGGACGGCTATAGGG
>JABMRB010000269.1 GCA_013202865.1 Candidatus Nealsoniibacteriota bacterium
AGCGATTCCCAGCGGCGCGGCATCGAGTTCCACTCGCAGGATGACATACCCGTCTTCGGTAACGAGATAGACCGCCTTGTCGTTGCCGTCGGCAACGAGGACGTACCCACCGAAGGCGGCGAGGCCGGTGATGTCCGCTGACGGAGCGGGGATCTCGCCGACTATCTTGCCGTTGTCCGGGTTGATCTCGTGTATCTTGTTCGCCTTTCTGTCGGCGACGTACAGGGACCCGCCCACGAGCGCGAGCCCGACCGGCATCTGCACTTGGCGTTCAAATCCGAATTGTTGAATGCGCGTTCCATCCTTCTGCGACAACCGTTTCACTCCTGTGCTGCTGACCGTCCACAGGAAATCGGCGTCAAACACAAAGCCATTGATCGCCGCGGCATCCAGGAGGGTCTCCTTTTCGATTAGACCCTTCGCCGGATTCAGTTTTTGAATCCGACCCATGTACACGGTCCACAGGCTGCCCCGGCCCCAGGCGATCGGTCTTGCGTCTCGGTCTCGCCACAGATCTGCGCGAGGGTCGCTCGATCCGTCTATTCTTACGTCATGCGATCGGATTTCTCTCACCGGCGGCGCAAACGCGTTCTCGTCAGGCGGTACGTAGTCCTTGGCCGTCTCCGGCAGGACTTCGGCAGCCTTCGCCCAATCCCGATCCACGGGCGTTTCTTCACTGACCACGACGGTATATTCCTCCACGTCACCGGCTGCTGCTGAAGGTAGAGTACCGATCATACACGATAGAAACAACGCGACAGGTGCAGAGGCTTTGCGATCGCGTATTTCACACGCGACAGTTGCCAGCGGTCTATTGGGCTTCATAACGGCTGTTTCTCCGGGATGTTCCTACTTGCCCTTGGTCTTGCCGTCCAGCACGGCGGTGATCGTGTAGGTCGGCTTGTTCGGGTCGGGGCGAAACCAGTCCGGGCCGGGGTCGACGCCGGTGATCGTCTTCTTCCTGCCGTCTTTTTCAACAGAGATGGCATACGTGAACTGCCTCTTGCCGGACTTGTCTTGGACGAAGTCAGTTACAATCATGATGTTGTTGGCATCGGTTGGCAAGGGCGTGTGGCCATCCTCGCCGGTCGTGGTGGCGTGGATCGACCGGCCATAGACGGGCTTCCTCCTGCCCACCAATTCGTCTGCCGGCACCTTGGGCTCCTTTCCTCGCTGGGCATAGCCCCGCTCCTTGACGTAAATCATCCCTTCGTAAAGATACTGGGGGCCATACCCGGGGTCAACCTCATTGATCAGGTTGACTTTCGCGCCCGGCACAGGCCTGCCAGCACCGTCCACCACCTTCACGTCAAGATAGTACTTGGGCAGAATGGAGGCGTTGTCGGTCGCGAAGAGGAGCTGCTCGTACTCGACGTTGACCAGACTGAGCGTGGTGGGGTGCAACAGTCCTCCCACGTGGGCGACGTGGGCCTCTCCCACCAATACGTCTACGTTTTGCAAAACCGTGTCGTAAATGGTGGTGTTTTCGACCACGGTGTCCATGCTCAGAAAACGCATGGTCGTCCTTGCCTTGGCCGATATCCGGCAGCCTTTGATGGCCAGCCGCGAACAGACCTGGCGCCCGCGGAATGAAAGGCTGTGCTCGCGGCCGGACTCCTCCGACCACCTGCGGTACACATAGCCGGAATGAGGAGTGGTAGGGTAGGTGGAATGCACCAGGTTGGTGAGTTCCGTGTTTTCGAGCACCAGTTCAGTGGGACCGGAGAAGTAGAGCCCGCCACAGTGGTCAATCGTGGAGTTCCTGGCAATGAACCGGCCCGTGAACGCGGACTGATACCGCGAGCAGTATTCCGAGCTCGGCGTGAATTCGGAAGGGAGAACCCATTGGCAGTAACGGTCGGGGGCGGTAACCGTCGAGTTCTCAAGCTTCACCAGCGCCCCGTTCTTCACGCGGATCTGGTGCTCTCCGTCCGACCGGCAGTGCATCCTGAGCGTCTCGCCCTTGAGGATCAGTTCGGCCCCGGCTCGGATGCAAAGGTCGGTGTGGCAGTCGGCGCTGCTGGTGGATGGGTCGTAGCGGAAGATCGCCTTGTTGTCGACGGCCCGAACTATGTCGGCAAGCCGGACGCCGAAACCGTCCACAAGGATTCCCGTCCTGTATTGGGGAACATCCGAATGGGTTGCGTTGTCGTGCCCGTACGAGTTGACATACTTGCCGTGGCGGATCTTCTTGGGCGACATGAACCGGTCTTTGTATATCTCAATACAATCTATCTCACCCCAATGGTTTGTGCCGCTGTCGTTTCGTATGATGATCCCTACGTTGCGAGAGTCTCCCAGAGGATCGGGATCGCCGGGCTGGAGAGGGCGGGTGTCCATCAGGTCGTCGTTGAAATACCCGTTGTGACCGTGCATGCCGGTCCCCTTCCAGTAACGGATATATCCGTCCGGGGTCCGGATTGCTTTGACGTCTTTCCAGTGGTCGTCGTCGAAGGTCACGCCGTCGCTCGTACCCCAAGCACCCACCAGCGGCATGCTGCAGGCACAGGCGTGATATGCGTTTGGACCGGTCGCCGTCACATAGGCCCAGTTATGGCCTTGGAACTCCGCGGCCATTCTGATGCCTGCGGCGACCGCGTCCCGGACGTCGCAGGTCAGCGGATAGAACCCAATGGTAACTCTTCCGTCCGATCGCTCGATGTGCGGCCCCATCGCAGGCGTGACACGGATCTTGCACTTCCACGTCCCGTGCGTGGCGTCGTGGGAAGCGCAGAGCAGGGCGGAATTGAACAAGTTCCCGTTCATCTTCATGACGCGATCGGAAGCGTCGGGCAATGCCTCCCATCCCCTCTCGGTATTCTTCTTCCACTCCGGAAGTTCTCTTCCCCAGGGATCGGTTTCGGTCCTGTTGCACCACTTCCCGTCGGTGAAATAGTCGAAGAAATCCGGCGCCTCGGCCTTCGACAGCGTCGAGACCACCCACTCCTGGTGTGCCTCGCCGTTATCGCCGGTGGCCTTCAAGTGGATTTCCCAAATGCCTTTCTCGTCCGGCACGGTCCAGGCAAACGAGTCGCCGGTCGCCGCCTTGTTCACACTCTTGTTTACCTGCCACTCGAAGTCCGTGGCGGCTCTCGCCTTGACTTCAAACGTGAGGCTATCGCCCGGTTGAACCAGGTACATCCGGTCTCGATCATCATCCTTGTTTAGCGTACGCCCGCCTTGCGAGGACCAGGCCTCGATCACCGGCTCCGCCGCAAGGGCGAGAGGACACACATGAGGCAACAGCACAGCCGATATGACAAACGCGGCAACCCGCGGCCCGAAGATGCAAGCACACGTTGCGTTCTTCATGCCGTGTCCCTTTCTTCGTGGCCCTGTTTCCACACGGAGGCAAATACCACCAGCAGAAGTCCGATGAACGCGAGCGAAGCGCAGGACCCGCGTCTGGTCATGGTGCATGTAGCAGCATGACCACTCTCACTCACCGTCTGCCTCATTGTACGACCTCTCCCGGCTTATCGTTGGCTTGTACCCGCCTGGCGAATCGCGTTGCGCAGGTGCGCCAGGGCCTGTTTGAAGTCGTTGGGCCCGACGTACTCGAGGATCAGCGGCGCCTTGGGCGTCCGCTCGGCCGCCAGCGTCACGAACTTCGTGTAGTCGAGGTCGCCCTGCCCAGCGGGCACGCCGCGGTCAACGTGCAGCTTGCGGTCCTTGGCGTGCAGGCAGTCGACGTACGGTCCCAATTGAATGAACATTTCTTCCAGATCGTTTAGTTCCAGCAGGTTGGCCGGGTCCAACAGGGCACGGAGCCGCGGCGAGCCGACTTCCTCCAAGTACACGCGAGTTCGCTTCGCACTGGCGAAAAAATGCCTGAAGAACGGCTCGAACAACACGGTGGCGTTGTACCGCTCTGCCATCTTCGCCAGTTCCTTTCCGGTCGCCACCATCATTTTCCAAACCTCCTGCTGGAAGTGATGCTCGACTGGCGTCGCCGGTTTTGTGGCGTCATGGTAATGCCCGGCCTCGGTGACGAAAGTGTCGACGTTCATGTGGGCACCGGTCTTCATCATCGCCTCGAAGTAGGCAACGTTGGCCGCTCGCTCCGCTTCGTCCGGATGTATGAGGTTCGTGTAGACGCCCAGACTGTGAATCCGCACGCCCTGCGACCGGTACGCGGCGGCGATCTCCTTGCAGCGGTCGGCGGTGAGGTCCGATAGATCGCTTCGGCCGTTGTACTTCCAATAGTTGCTGTCCTTCTGGGTGAGAAACAACTGCACGGTGCGCACGCCTTCGGCGGCCAACTCCCGGGCGACTTGGGCGTTGGTATACTGTCCAAACTGCGTGGTCGCTACCCCAATGATCGGGCTGCTTTCCGGGCTGCCGGTCGATTTCGCCAGTGCAGTTGCGGCGGCGGAAAAGGGCAAAACCGCGGCGCCTGCCTTTAATGCCTCGCGACGTGTGATGGAACGTTGGCTCATCTTTTGTCCTCTGATCTTCGGGATTGTCGATTTATTGTAGCGGGTGAGTTGGCGGTCACGCAACGACAAGGAGGCACAGGGCGACTACAAGGTCCAGCCGGCTCGGTAAGCCCTCTGAAGCAGCCGATTGGCCATTTCATCGTCGGTGAATTCCATCTTCGGACTGTCCCACGCGAGTTTCTTTCCGACGCGCATGGCGATGTTCCCCAGCAACGGGGTTTCGGTCAACGGTCCGCTGTGTCGAACGAAATCGGAACCCGCCGGCGGGCCGCCGCGGCACGCGTTGACCCACTCCTTGTATTGCCCCGGGGAACGGGCGAGCACCTTGGGCGGCCGTCCATAGCGATTCATTCTGGATTCGGGGATCAGGCGATTTCCCATCAGCGTCCCTTTGTCGCCGATGTAGACGTCGCCCCGCACCGGGCGACCGGCTTCGAGCTGTTCGGGACGAGGTGGCTGCAAACCACCACCATGCCAGATCAGGGTGACCGGCGGCTTGCCGTCTCGCTCCGGGAATTCCCAGCGCACCTCGAAACGGCGGGGGAAAATCTCGGGGCCGATCTCGGTGCAAGTTGCCTCGACACTGATCGGATACCCCAGCTTGAGCGCCTTGAATACCGTCGACAGTTTGTGGCAACCCATGTCGCCCAGGGGACCGGTGCCGAAGTCTCGCCAATCGCGCCACCGCCAAGGGTGATAAGCGGGATGATAGGGGCGCACGGGCGCCGGCCCCAGCCACAGATCCCAGTCCAACCCGGCGGGCACGGGGGGAGTTTCCGGCGGCGACCCGCCCCAAACCGGAGGGTCCCAGAACGGTGGCCCGACCGTCACGTGAACTTCGCGGACGGGGCCGATGGCGTCGGCCAAGATGAACTCCTGTACGACGCGGGCCTCCTCGGTTGCCTGTCCCTGATTGCCCAATTGCGTGGCCACGCCCAAACCCACCCAGAAAGCGGCGTCGCGAAATCGCCTGCTTGCCACGGTTGCACTTCCCTTTGTCGAGACAGTTGAGCTTTGTCATGATTCTCTCCCTCACGCTAGACGACTTTCGCCCAACTCTTCGCTGGACTCATCGAGCCGCAAGATTTCCAATGTTCAACGAACCGGCTGCCGATCACCGACGGCGATCATGTCCACGGTCATCGTGCGCCCGGCCTGGCCGACTCCATGGACCATCAACTTCGATGCCGCCGGTGGACGCATGGGGTCATAAATCCGGGGCCGTGTCCTGTCGACCCACCGTGCGGCGTCGTTGTCGCTCACGTAGTACGTGGCCTTTACCAGGTGGCGCATATCGCTGCCGGTTTTCGTCAGGATTTCATCCAATTGCTCGAAGAGGTACTTTGCCTGCGGCTCACCTCGGCTCGGCTTGCGCGCGTATAGGCCGGAAATGTAGATCTGCCGTTCGGCCCGCATCAGGGCCACCTTGCTGAAGGTGTTCGAGGGGCGAACTTCGGGAGGGGTGAAGTATTCCACGTTCTCGGCCGGTTTGCCCGACAGGGGCAACTGGGCGATCATCTCGATTTCCACCGGCATCGAAGCCAGCCATTCCACAAAGACCACCGGCGGTGTGATTTGATCGGGAAAAAACTTCCGTACTTCGCGGAGGATGTCCTCGGCGGACGTGACCGGCTTCAAAAACACCTTCACCTGCACCACGTGCTGGGGCGAGAGCTTCAAGTGCCCGAGGGTCTTCATCAGACTCATCATCGACTTGGTGGTGGGCAACATGGTCAGTCCGCCTTCCGCCGGCTGGCCGGAGAGGTAGGCAATGCCTCCAGGAGGCAGCACTGCCGCATCGGCGCACTCGTCGTCGCCGGCCACGGACTGGCAGCGTTTCAACGCCACCGCCTCGCCGCTGTCGGCGGCCCCGGCGACCGCATCGACGGCCACCCGCGCCTGGCGATGCATGAGCGGCGTCAGGACCGAGGTGATCGCCGGACGGACGGACGGGTCGAGCCGCTTGCTCAACTGTTCGCGAAAGCTAGTGACGGTCGCCGTTGAAAGGGCGTAGACGTTCAACCGAATGAGGTTGTCCAGGCCCGACCCGGAATCCTTCAGCACGGCCTCCAGATTGGCCAGAACCTGCTCGATCTGCTGATCGGCCGAACCCTCGCCTACCAGCTTTCCTTCGCGATCCAAGGCAAAGAGCTGTCGTGTGTAGACCAGCGGCATCCGCCGGACGATCACGGCCTGCGACATGCCCGCCGGAGCATCGAGGGGAACATACTGGATCAACGACTCAGTCGTCTCCTCGGCATCCGGGCAGTCGACCACCGCCATCAAGCAGCAGGCCGCCACGGCCGCTACAATAAATCGCCATGTCATCGATTCGCTCCTTTTCGAGGTATCCGGTCCTTTAGATTCGGTATTGGTTTCGTGTTTCGGACTTCCTACACCTGGTCGGGCAGCTCGTACCCCTTGCGTTTCGCGCAATCGAGATACGTGTTCGCCTCTTCGTCGCCGGGAAAGGTTTCCTTTTCCGGATCCCATTTCAGGCGCCGGCCCAGCCGGCGGGCGATGTTGCCCAGGTGGCACAAGGTGGCCACGCTGTGCGCGCTCTCGATTCTCATGATCGGATCTTTGCGAGAAGCCACGCAGTCGAAGAAGTTCTCCATATGATTGTCACTCTCGTAGACGCGGATCGCATCGGGCGGCAGCGGGTCTTCGTCGAGACCCGCCGGTTCACATTCGTACCCCTCGCGGAAGATCGTGATCTTACCCTTGTCGCCGATGAACGTCGCCCCGCCTCCCAGCTTGGGGTTTCTGCTGATTAGAGACAACACCACGCCGTTGGCGTATTTGTAGTGGATGAACGACTTGGAACAGAGGGCATCGCCCCGAGCCGGCGTCTCCGGCGTGTGATAGGTTACGGTCTCCATTGTTTCGGCGGGGTCCACCCAAATTTCGACCGGGCCGCTATCGTCCATGTCCAGGGCCCAATGGACCATGCTCAGCCCATGGCACCCCCAGTTGGGCAACTCGCCACCCGAATAGGGCCGGAACGACATCCACCCCGGGCCCACGGCATATTTCTCGGCGGGGTAGGTGTAGTAAGGAGGCTCCCGTTCATAAGGGACGCGCGACAGATAGAGATCGGTGTGATAGGGCACCACTTCGTTCGACCCGCACCACCGGTCCCAGTCGAGCCACTCGGGGATCGGCTGCGCGGGGAAATCGCACTCGTACGCGCTGGGATAGTTGTAACCGATGACCGATTGAATCTTGCCAATCCGTCCGTTGCGAATCAGTTCCACGGCCCTCCGCGTCGCGGGGTGAGACCGCTGTTGCTCGCCGGTCTGGAAGACGCGTTCGTGCTTGCGAACGGCTTCCACCATCTTCCGCCCCTCGGCGATCGTATGGCTCAAGGGCTGTTCGCCGTACATGTCCTTGCCCGCCTGAGTTGCATGGATGCAGGGCAAGTAGTGCCAGTGTTCCGGGGTGGCATAGATGACGACATCCACCTCTTTCTGGTCAAGTAACTCGCGGTAATCCTGGTAGACCTTCTTGGTGCGGTAATTCTTGCCCCACTCCGCGGCGCGTTTCAGGTTAAGGTCGGCCACGGCCACAATTCTCGCGTGAGCGGGCAGTGCGCCCTGCCCCCCTTTGCCGATCATCAACTGCCCATTGCGCCGCCCGCATCCGATAATCCCCACGCCGATCTGGTCGTTGGGGCTTGGCGGCGGCTCTTGCCGGGGCGAAGGGCATCCCGGCAAAGCGATTCCTGTCAGGGCCGCCCCCGCCACTTGCCCCAGCAATCGACGCCGGGAAATCTTCTTGGTCATTATCGGTGTCTCCTCACTTACTGGTTGTTGTTCCGTGAATTGTCCCGCCTGTGCCCGTCAATTTGGCGGGTGGTGGCCTCGACAAGCGTTCAGCGAGCGGCCTGGCGGCAGCGCTGCATGAGCTTCTTGATCAGGCCCACCACGCGATTCTCGACGCCCGGCTTGAACGGCCCATGCAAGCCGAAGTACTTCATCGCCCCGCCGCCTTCGTATCCCCCTTCCGCCAGCACGCGCTCGGACGGCACGTAGCCAAAGACCTCGTTACAATAGCCCGCGACCCAGATCCGCTGACCCTCG
>JABMRB010000270.1 GCA_013202865.1 Candidatus Nealsoniibacteriota bacterium
GACTCGGGCGGTGCGACCCAGCGTGCCGCCTCGTCGCCGGAGATACGCACTGCCCAGCGACGGCCGCTTTTCTGTTGGATCGTCAGCGTCGGATTTTTAGCCAGCGGTAGTCCCTTTTCTGCGGCGGGCAGGGCGTCTAACGGTGTCGTGCCGACGGTATACTCCGCGTCGATTGCGCCAGCGGACTGCTGAACGATCACGTCGTACGCCTCCGGCACGCCGCTGATGCGGATCGTCCGTGTCGTGCCGTTCCGTTCTGTGCCGGCCGGGTTCGGCTCGATCGTCTCGGTGACGCGAACCCAGGACTTAGGTTCGTGCGTGCCGGTCCGTTCGCCGGGGGCGCGGAGCCGATAGTCGATCTGTACGGCCCGGCCGATCAGCGTGACGCGGTCGACGAATCCGAACCGGTTCCGCCACAGCGCGGGCCCGATCCACCGGCCGGTAGCCTTCTCGCGGTAGAGGATTGGCGGGCCGTTGTCGTGACTGAGCCAGGTCTGTGTGCCGACCGGTTGCCAGTAGTGTTGTGCCCCATGGCGACCGGCCTCGTCGAGGAACCCACCCTTCCACGCTGAGCGCCATGCGACGCGCTCGTAGTCGAACGCCATGGAGCGGCCGTTAGAGAACCCGACGGCAATCCCGCGAGCCCTCCCAACGAATCCCTCCAGGCGTCCCTGAACGACACTCGGCCGCAGCCCGGCCACTTGCACGGCCGTGGTGCTCTCGGCCATCATCTTCTTGATCGCGGAGCCGGGCGTGTGCTTGAGGAACTGCCAGACGGTCTCCTTCTGCACGAGCAGGTCTTCGCCGGCGATCTTGGTGGCCGGCACCTTGAACGCGGGCATCGGCGTGGTCGGGATGATCCGTGCCGGGTTGGCCAGCCAGCGGTGGAACCAATCGCGGTCGACGCGACGGGTAATCATGGTCAGGTCGGGGGCCGACGTCTCGCTGCTGCTGGGCGTTGTGCCCACGTAGTGGCAGTTGATGCAACTGAACCCGCTGCCGCCGAGCAGTTGCCCGGCGACGGCCTTCATCGCCTTAGGCAACTCGTGCGGTCGCGGCGTGGTCACCGGGGGAATTGCGTCGGTGGCGGCAAGCAGATCGGCCACCTGGGAGACCTCCTCCTCGGACATCGCGAACCGGGGCATGCGCACCTTCAACCAAGGGCGGGCCGTGGGGGCGTCGCCGACGAGTACCTTGAGCATCCACTCTCGGCGGAGCCGGTTGCCTACACCGCTGATGTCCGGCGGGGTCAGCGGCACTTGATCGGTGGTCTTGTCTTCGGCGGCGTGGAGGAAGATCGCCCGACTGAGGTCATCCCCACCTTGGCCGTCGCGAACGTGACACCGATAGCAGCCGTAACGTTCTTCGATGATCCGCCGTGCGTGCCCGTGTACCGCGACCGGTGAGGAGACCTGCGGGCGTCGGGCGAGGAACTCTGCGGCCGTCAACCGGTCGGCCAGCGGGATATGGAACTGCGGACCCGATCCGGACGAGCGGTCGGTGCGCAGGCAACCGACGGTCAGATCGCAGCGCGGGCCGAGACGGGCTGCCGGCGGCGATTCGATCTCGTCGACAAGGTGACACGCCGCACAGCCGCGCTCTTTGACCAGCGTCTTGCCGCGGGCTACTAGCGACTTGCCGTCTGCGGACTCCAATGAAACTGGTTGCCACCGATCGGAAAACGGGCTCTCCCACGGCTGGCCGAGGAAGGGGTTCTTCGTCGACTGCCGATCGCCGTACTTTGTAAACGTGGACAAGTAGGCGGCCAGTTGGGCTGCGTCGAGCGGGCGGAGCTTGAAGTCGGGCATGTTGCCTTGCGGGTGCCAACCGACCGGATCGAGCAGGAAACGCCGCACGTACTCCTCAGGCCATTTCGCACCCACGTCGGCCAGGCTGGGGGCCCGTGCCGCGTCGATCCGCCCCGGGGACTGCGGCGCATGGCACGCCGCGCAGCCGAGTTGGCGAAATCGTTCGCGCCCCTTGGAGATCAGTTCTTCGCGCGCGGCGCCCGTGGTAATCGTTTCGGCGGCAGCCAGGGCATCCGCCTTGCTGGTGTCGGGAGCGACCGGCGGCAGCGGCAGCCGGAAACCGGTGCCGGGCCAGCCCATGCTACTGCCGGGCCAACCCATCGGGCCGCCGAGCCATCCCATCGGGTCGCGCCGCCCGCCGCCCATACCCATCGACCGTCGCGGCCGGTTCTCGGGCATCCGGACCCAGGTCATCGGCGTGGGGACCTCGCGGGCGTCGGCGTCGGCTGCCGCGATCGCGTCTTGCGGAACAAGTTGCACCTGCTTCGGCGCGGCGATGCTCTTGATGTAGGCCACCAAGGCGGGAACGTCGGCGTCGATCTGCGCCGCCTTGCCGCCGATCGACGGCATCGCCGTGCCCGGCCGAATCGACTGCGGATCGCGAAGGTAGCGGTCGAGGTAGTCGGGGTTCGCCTGAGAAGCAAACGCCAACGGCCGGCCCGGCCGAAGACTGGCGTCGACACCGGCGGTGGCATGGCACCGGGCACAACCGTAC
>JABMRB010000271.1 GCA_013202865.1 Candidatus Nealsoniibacteriota bacterium
CCAATGCGGCCCAGGCGTATCACCGCTGGGTCCGTTCTTCGATCGCCGAGAACAAGCCATACGACAAATTCGCCCGGGAGTTGCTCACCTCCAGCGGCAGCAAATTCCGCGTCGGGCCGGTCAACTTCTACCGCGCCATCCAGAATAAGACACCCGAAGGCATTGCCACGGTCGTCGCGCTGACGTTCATGGGCGCCCGTGCCGAGTCGTGGCCCTCGGATCGTTTGTCGGGCATGGCCGTCTTCTTCTCGCAGATCGGATACAAGCCGACCGCCGAGTGGAAGGAAGAGAGCGTTTTCTGGGATCCGCTGCACGTCGCCGCCGTGCCGGGCAACGTTGCGCCGGGACAGGCCGCGATCAACACCACGGGCGAGCCCGCCAAGAGCGACGCGAAAGACAAAGACAAGGACGAGACTCCGGTCCTGGCTACGGCCGGGCCGTTGGCGGCCGTCTTTCCGGACGGAACCAAGGTCGAGCTATCCCCCGACCGGGACCCGCGCGACGTCTTCGCCGACTGGCTTGTGCGCCCGGAGAATCCATGGTTCACCCGGAGCATCGTCAACCGGGTCTGGGCGTGGCTGATCGGCCGCGGCATCATCCACACGCCCGACGATATTCGCGACGACAACCGGCCCAGCAACCCCAAGCTGCTGGCCTATCTCGAGAAGGAACTGATCGCCAATAATTACGATCTGAAGCACCTCTACCGGTTGATCCTGACCTCCAACACGTATCAGCTTTCTTCCATGACCCGGTTCGACCACGCCGAAGCCGCGGCCAATTTTGCCAGCTACCCGTTGCGACGGCTGGAGGCCGAGGTGTTGATCGACGCGGTGAACAAGATCACCGGCACGACGGATCTCTATACCAGCGCCATCCCGGAACCCTTCACGTATATTCCCAAGGGTCAGCCGGCGATCGCATTGGCCGACGGCAGCATTACCAGTTCGTTCCTGACGTTGTTCGGACGTTCGGCGCGGGCTACCGGCACGGAGGACGAACGGATCAATAAGTTCGACGCGGCCCAATGGCTGCACATGTTGAATTCGAGCCATATCCAGAGCAAGCTGGATCAGAGCCCCAAACTCAGGGCCATCTATACGTCCGGCGGCACAACGGATGCAATCCTGAAGAAGCTCTACCTAACGATCCTTTCCCGTCCGCCGACCGACGATGAGATCGCTGCCGCGAAGGAGTACGGCCAGGGCGGTGTAATAAGGAATCGCAACGATTGGATAGACGTTACCTGGGCTTTGATCAACAGTACCGAGTTCCTTTATCGGCACTAATTCCTAAGGAAGCGAAAGCATGAGCACGGACCCCCATTCCCCCAGCGCAGCGCAAATCTCCCGCCGTGAGGCGATCCGCCGCGGCCTCTGCGGCACGACCGGCGCGTTGCTGGCCGGCCAACTCGGCTCGCACGGTTTGGCCGGTGAAGCCCGCCCGAAAAAGACCCCGGTGGTTAAGGCCAAGTCGGTTATCCAGATCTTCTTGTGGGGCGGCATGTCGCACAACGATACCTGGGATCCGAAACCGGATACCGGCAGAGAATACATGGGTGACTTCGGCGACGTCGTCCCGACCAACGTGGACGGCATTCAACTCGGCGCCTTGTTTCCCGAGTTGGCTAAGCAGGCCGATAAGTACTCGCTGATCCGCAGCATGACCCACGGAATCAACGGCCACGAAACGGCGGCCTACCTGATGCAGACCGGTCACTCCCGTGGCGAGCGGCTGGCCTATCCGAGCGTCGGGGCCGTCTTCTCGCTGATGAAGAGTCCCGGCTATAAGGGGATGCTTCCGCCCTACATCGTGCTCACCAAGGCGCAAGGGCGGTTCTCGGAAGAGGGATTCTTAGGACCCAAGTACAAGCCGTTTGCCACCGGCGGCGACCCCAATGCGGACCGGTTCGCGGTGGAAGGAATCGTCGCCCGCAGCATCACGGACGACCGCCAGAAGGCCCGCCGCGAACTGCTCGGCAAAATGAACACCATGGGACGCGGCATCGCGAGTGATCCCACCCTGGTGGCCGCCGAGGAGGCTAAGGAAAAGGCCTACGAGTTGATCCTGGGCGCCGGCAAGGAGGTATTCGATCTCTCCAAAGAGAAGCCGGAACTGAGAGAACGCTACGGCCGCCACACGTTCGGGCAAGACTGCCTGGTGGCCAGACGACTGGTCGAGACGGGTGTGCCCTACATCGTGATCAACTATCCGGGCGGCTGGGACACGCACAAGAACCACTTCCAGACCATGCGACGGCAGGCACCGCAGCTTGACCAGGGCCTGGCGACGCTGCTTGCGGACCTGCAAGATCACGGCCTGCTCGAGAGCACGGTCGTCTGGTGTTGCGGCGAGTTCGGACGCGGGCCCAAGGTCGACTGGCAGCCGCCTTGGAACGGAGGCCGCAACCATTACGGCAAGGTCTTCAGCGTGCTGGTCGCCGGCGGCGGATTCAAAGGCGGCCAGATCGTCGGTTCGTCGGATGCAAAGGGCGAAGAGGTCAAAGACCGGCCCGTCTATCCGGTCGACCTCTTGGGAAGTATCTATCAACTGGCCGGCATCGACGCCGCCGCCAAGCTACCCCACCCGTTGGGCCTGGAGGCCCACGTGTTGCCCGCCGCATCGGAAGGCGCCAAATCGGCCGGGCTGCTGACGGAGATTATGTAGACTTTCACCAACAATGGAGCGGGTCATGAGCAGAGTTCTTTGGTTTGCGGCCTTCGGACTGGCTGGGTTGCTGGCGGCGGCGTCTTCGGCGCCGGCCCAGACGACGCCTTACATCGGTTACGTCTATCCGGCCGGTGGCCAGCGGGGTACGACGTTTCAGATCAGGCTGGGCGGACAACGACTAACCGGTCTTAGCGACGTCGTCGTCTCAGGCCCGGGCGTTACCGCCAAGGTGGTGGAGTTCTACCGAAAGATGGGCAACCAGGAACTCACTCTAATCAGGGAACAAGCGAAGCTGCTGAGGCAGGAAGTGGCCAGGAAGACCAAAGCGAAAAAGAAAGTTCCCCAAGCCACACGCGAGATGATCGCGCAAATCGACAAGAGAATCAGCATGTGGGTCAACAGGCCGGCCTGCTCGGCCCACTCCGAACTTGCGATTGTCGAGGTCACGATGGCCCCCGACGCGGAGCCCGGCTCGCGGGAGATTCGATTGGTCGCCCAGCGCGGCGTTACCAACCCGCTGGTCTTCCACGTCGGCCAGGTGCCGGAAGTCGCCCGCAAGCCGATGAAGACCTGTGTCCTCCAGGTGCTCGGCAAGGAGCATCTTGCCCTGCGCAAGCGCCCGCCGGAGGAGGAAGAGGCGCAGATCACCGTGCCCTGCACGATGAACGGTCAGATCGCTTCCGGCGAAGTGAACCGGTACCGTTTCGAGGCGAAGCAGGGCCAGCGACTGGTGATCTCGGCCCACGCGCGGCAGTTGATCCCCTACATCGCCGACGCCGTGCCCGGCTGGTTTCAGCCCGTGCTGGTGCTTCACGACGCCGCCGGCAAGGAGGTGGCGTTTAACGACGACTTCCGTTTCAAGCCCGACCCGACGCTCTATTTTGAAGTGCCCGACGACGGCCAGTACGTGCTAACGGTCAAGGACGCCATCTACCGCGGTCGCGAAGATTTCGTCTATCGGGTTACCGTCGGCGAAGTGCCGTTTGTGACCTCCATTTTCCCTCTGGGAGGACGGGTGGGCAAACCGGCACAGATCGCAGCCGCCGGATGGAACCTCGAGAAGGCCAAAATGACGCCGCCTCCGCAAGACGCCTCGCCCGGGGTTCATCTCGTCACCGCAATCAAGGACGGATTCACCTCCAATAGCGTGCCGTTTGCGCTGGACACTTTGCCGGAATGTCTCGACCGGGAGTCGAACGACAATCCTACGCAAGCACAGAAGGTGGCGCGTCCGATCATCGTCAACGGGCGTATGGATCGCCCGGACGACTGGGACGTGTTTGCGGTCGAAGGCCGCGCCGGCGAGACGATCGTTGTGGAGGTCCAAGCGCGTCGCCTCGATTCTCCGATGGATTCGATGCTCAAGATCACCGACGCCGACGGCAAGCTGCTGGCGCTGAACGACGATCATAGCGACCCGGGCTCGGGCGTGAACACCCACCATGCCGACTCGTATCTGATGGTCGAGTTGCCGTCGGACGGCACCTATTTCATTCACCTGGGCGATACCGCGCGGGGCAGCGGCAAGGAGTACGCCTACCGTCTGCGGATCAGCGACCCGCGCCCCGACTTCGAGCTGCGCGTGGCGCCGTCGAGCGCCGTACTGCGCAGCAAGGGCGGCGGCGCGCTGAACGTCTACGCGATCCGCAAAGACGGGTTCGATGGCGACATCAAGCTGCGATTGAAGGACGCACCGGAGGGATTCAACTCATGGAACGTCACGTTGCCCAAGGCCAAGGGCATGGTGAAGTTCGGCATGAAGACCACGCTCGCGGCGACCGACAAGCCCCTCACGCCTACGATTGAAGGCTTCGCGGTGGTTGACGGGCAAGAGATTGTCCACGCGGCCGTGCCCGCCGACGACAGGATGCAAGCGTTCCTCTGGCGACATTTGGTTTGCGCCGAGGAGTTGGCGCTGGTGGTCTACGACCCGACCGCTCAACCGTCGTCGACGCGAGTTCCGCCGCCGCTGAGCGACGAGGAGAAGGCCCGGTTCGCGCCCACGGACCCGACGCAAATCAAGTTCAGCAAGGGTCAGGTGGCCGGACGTCTGCGGCAGCTCAAGTTGCTCTACGAAGAGTGGCTTCTAACCGACGAGTTCTACGCACGCAAGGTCGCGCAGTGCGAATCCGTGCTCTGAGAACTATTACGTGGTCGGATTGACCGGTGCATGGCAAGCGTCACCCGACGTAAATGTCGGGCCTATTACCGCCTCCGGCGGACAAGGGCCGTGAACGGCCCTACGAATCATGCCTCCCAAAACGGAACATCCGATGGCCCCATCGCTGGAGTCCAACGGCTCCGATGATCTGCACACGCGCCAGCTAGCACCCGCGAAGGGGTGTCGCCCCCCTGAATTGCCGGCGAATCGTAAAGGCAGGCTGCATGTTATCTCGAACACCGGATAAGACCGCCTGATAAACGGGTACGCCTTGCGAGCCTCTTGACAACAAAGGACTTGTTTGGCGAGAATCAGGAAATTGGGAAGCGTTCTTGGGCCGAACGGTCTACTAACAGAGTTAGGCGTTCGGTTGGCGTGCCTCAATCGTGAAGTGTGAGAATGGTGGAATCGATCCAGTGAAAGTCGGCGATGCAGTTTCGAGATAAAGAATACTACCGTGCGAGCATGGAACGCTTACGTCAGGCGGAAACGCTCCATTCCAAAGGTGACGCCTATGCACTCGCGATATACTGCGGTGGTCTTGCCGTCGAGTGCCTGTTGCGGGCATTTCGCTGGAAGGTTGACAGAAGTTTTGAGGGAAGGCACGACCTGAGTGATTTATTGAAAGCCAGCGGGATATTGCGCGTGGACGAAAACCGTATGCGTAGAAGAGGTAAGGATGCAGGTGATGTTCACGAATCCTCTCTAGCGTTCCGCGCGGCGATGAATGATGTAGTGGTTCTATGGCACAACAATCTTAGGTTTGCATCCGAGGCGCGGCTGAAGGCTCACCTAAAGCGAATTAACAGAGTCCAAGGAATAAAAGGCGATCCACTAAAAAAGAACGCAGCGGACTTGATCGATGCTGCGCAACTGATTGTCAAGAGAGGGATGGTATTGTGGAACTCAAAGACAAAATCATAATCGCGCTGCAGAACCCGCTAGGTGCCGAGTACATCCGGCTAGACGATGACGACGGCGTCTCTGGGTTCGTGGTCTCGTCACAGTTCGAGAAGATGTCGACCCTAGACCGTCAAAAGCTGATTGACGATACTCTTCGCAACGCCGCTGACCCACTCTCCGAGGAAGAGCAACGACAGATTTTGATGGTTGCCGCCCTTACGCCGCTGGAATACGAATCAGTGGGTGCCCAAATCAGAGTGCATAGGATTAGGGAACTGGATGATGGCTCACTTGAGGTGCTGTTGCGCGGAGGTCATTCGGACGCGCTGTATGTGCGGGGCGCACTGAACAATCAGAAAAACGTGACGACAACCGAACCAGAACAGAGTCCGGGTGCAATTGGGATCCTAATGACATTCCGCGCGAAGGGCACCGATGCTAATCCCCTGACCAAAGCGAAGGCAATTGGAGCGCTAGAGGCGGATCAGTACATCGAGGTCATGCAAAACGCCTAGCAATGCGTTGGACACCGACGTGGCTCGCTTCGGGCGTCGTTCACCTTGTTCACGGTTTCCGGTTTATCCGGGCGGTCAACGGCAAGCGGGAAGTATCCACGGGCATCTATCGCTTGAAGGCAGACACGCTCACGTGGTGCTTCAATCTGCCCGGCAAGCCGATTCCTAAGACGCTGGCCACGAAGAAGGGTGACGGACTGACGCTTTGCGTTCTGAAACGAGTCGACAAGGAGTCGGGCCGGTGAGCCCCCCGTATTGCAGCCTCCCGAAACCTTGCTGCACTGAACCCTGGTGGTGGAAACCGCGTAGGGAGTGTAAACTGTCGTGAGACGCGCATGTTCGCCCCCTTGCAATGGGCGGGCTTTTCGAGCGTCCGCAAGTTCGTGTCTTCGTCTTTCATCATTCTGCATTCATCATTCTGCATTCATC
>JABMRB010000272.1 GCA_013202865.1 Candidatus Nealsoniibacteriota bacterium
GAAAACTGAAAACTGAAAACTGAAAACTGAAAACCTTTCTCCGCGATCATTCTCGTTGCCGTCACTTAGGACGTGTGTCCTCCGGCTTGACGGGGAACACGAACCGGTAGACGGTGAGGTGCTCGCCGGGCGATTCGACCGGGCGATCCTTGCGGAGCAACTCGGCGCCGGCCCGGCCGGCCGGGGCGCGGGCGACCAGCACGGCCCGGTTCATCTGCAGCAGATCGCTGAAGTCGACGAAGCCCTGGTAGGCGTGCGACAATTTCGTGTATTGCTGTCCGTCGATCCCCTCGTAGAACATCATCGCCCGCAAGACGTACATGGCCGAGGTGTTCTTGCTCGATTGAATGTACTCGTTTTCCTTCACTTCATAGCTGTCGCCGAGCGGGACGAGCCGCCGCCCGGTCAGGAGCGTCCCCAGTCCGCTATGGGGCGCGGTCGTCGTCAGCCGGATCAGTTCACCCGGCTCGAACTCGTCCAGATTGTAGACCTGCCCGGCGTAGACCACCATGCACTCGGACAACGAGACGTCGAGCCCGTTGCGAATCGTGCCGGTGAGGCGTCGGCCCTGCTCGACCAGATCGGCCTCGACGGGGCAGTCCATGGTGGCGGCCCACCGGGCGGTGAAACTCCGCGACGACCAGATCGGGATCGGCACGCCGTGCATCTTGTCCAGCTCGGCCGAGAATTCGTAGGAAGTCGTCCAGCGAACCGGGTCGCGACCGCGGGGGTTCATCCCTCCCAACGCCCCACCGGGCAGACCCTGCCAGGAGAACAACACTTCGGCGTCCTCGGCCGCTTTGCCGTCGGGCAGAACCGGTTGCAGCGAGAAGTCGTACGACTCCATCTGCGGGCTGAACACGTTCATCCAACTCGTTCCACGCACTTGCCGCGTTACCGCGTCGACGTCGACCAGATCCACGCGGTTGACGTGCATCCGGTCGTCCTTCAACTGCCGGGTCAACACGTAGGCCGCCACACAGAACGCCGCCACGATCAGCGGGAACGTCACCCAGGTCCATCGCATCCGCCCGACGACCTTGCGGAGAAAGAAGTAGTCGGCCGGCCCGATCAGCAGCAAAAAGAACACGACCAGCAGGGCCACAATCCAAAACGGCACCGGGCGAACGCCGGCAAACCGGTCTAGCACGCTGCGCAACTGGCCACTGAGATCATCGTAGCCCAGGTTAATCAACGTCCGGTTCCGCGAGACTTCGATCGCCTCGCGCGGCAGACCGAGCAGCCGGCCCATCAGCAGGGGCCGGTCCGCCCACGTGCTGAACGGTTCGCGGTCCGGATCGGCGGCGAAAAAGACGATCCGCCCGAAACCTCGCGGCGTGCGGACGATCAGCGGCTGGTCGAGGTCCTTCGCGTCGACGATCCCCTGCACGTCGACCAGGAACGACGTGAAGCAATCGTTCTGCAACGGTAAGTCGCCACCCGACTTCTGCGAGATCGACTCGGTGCCGTCGGCGTAGCGTTCCAACTCCGACTCGCTGCTGCGGCTCAGCGACACCGTCGGCATGTCAGGATTCAGCCGGCCGGGGGCAAACCGGCTCAACGGTGCGCCATCGGCCAACACCTTCTCGGCCTGCTGGGCAACGCACAACACCAGCTTCCCGCCCAGCGTGACCCACCGATCGAGTGCGGCGATTTGTGCGGCCGAGAACTCTCCGTCACCATAGATTTCCGGCCGGCTGGTGGAGAGCACCACCGTGTCGACGCTTTCGTAGCCGAACCAATGCGTGGGTAGTTGGCGGCAATCGTCCAGCCGGACCACGATCGGGCGCTGCGACTCGGCCTGCTCGGCGATTTCCACGGCGCCCTCCACACCCATCGCTTCCTTGCCGACAACCACGATCACGCGGCGTGTGGCGACGACTGCCGGCAGGAAATGGTCCGCGTCGGCAGAGTCCGCCGTGGTGAGTTCCTTTTGAGCGAGCGGCACGTCCTTGCCGGCAGCGTCCTTAGCGCGCCACTCCACGGCAAGACTGCTTCGGACGCGGCCGAACTTCGCGTAGAGAACGACCGACGTTTCACCCGCGGCAATGCGGCGGCTGACCCGGCTCGGTACGCCGTCGCCGTCGGGCACCGTCACGGTCACTTCACCGCCGGTCGACCGGTTGCCATGGCGAAGCGTCACTTCCACGGGCGTCCAAGTGCCCACTTTGTACCGCCCGTCGAACCCCACGCGTACGCCGGTGATCTGGGGTAGCGTTTCGTCGGCTGCCGACAGCGCCGACGGGCAGAACGTCAATAGCAGCGCGAGCAGGGCAACGGTTCTTGTCATGGCTTTTCCGCATCCGGACACGTGCAAACGAACCGCCCACAGCCCGGACACCCGGAACCGTACTTCTGCCGCACCGCCTCGGTCAGATCGACGTCGACGATGTTGGCGATCGTCGCCAGCCAGGCCAGCACGTCGGCGAATTCCAAGACCCGCTCTTCGTGCGTCCCGTCGCGCAGCGCCGAGGCCAACTCGCCGATCTCCTCGATCAGCCACATAAACGTGCCGGCCGTACCCCGGGCAACGTCCTTAGGCAGGTACATCCGGCGGATCAACTGTTGGAATTCTGCGATCGTGATGTCGTCGGCGGCGGCCGGCTCGGCAGTCGGTTGCGGGGCGTTGTCTTGTTCGGGGCTCACGGATCCTTGGTCTCCTCCAGGCTCTCCAACAACACCGTAGCGCCCGGGTAATCGGGCGCCAACTCCAGCAGGGCCTCGAGCGTCTCGCGTGCCTTTTCGGGCTGCTCGGCCTGGAGGTAGGCGTCGGCCAAGGCGAACCGCGGGTGGGGCTCCTTGGGGCTCAGTTCGATGGTCGTGGTAAACTCCTCGATCGCATCCTCGTATCGCTTCAAGCCGACCAGCGCTCGGGCCAACGTCTCGTGGATCTGCGGGTCGATCACGTTGACGTGCAGTGCCTGGCTCGCCCAATCGGCTGCCGCTGCGTAATCCTTTCGCTTGTGCGCCAGTTCGGCCAGCTTCTTCCGCGCCGTCAACTCGTCCTCGTCCGCTGCCGCCAGCCGCCGGAGCACCTCCGTTAGCTTCGCGTCGTTTTCCGTTTTCAAATAGACCGTGGCTAGCTTCTTCGTCCACGTGAGGTTGATCGAATCGAGCTTCTCGCCGATCGCGTAGAGCCGGGCCGCCTCGTCGTACTCCTCCGCCTTGAGCTTCAGGCCGGCCAGCATGTTCAGTGCGTTGGGCTGCGGCGACTTCGGGTCGAGCACGTCTTCCAGCAGCTTCGCGGCCTCGTCTTCCTTCTTCTCTTTCAGCAGCAGCCGGGCTCGTACGTACGCAGCCAATTGGTGCTTAGGATGATCTTCGAGAACCTTTTCGACCAGCTCGCCGGCCTCCTTGTTCGCGTCGCGTCCCACGTATCCATAGGCCAGCTCGGCCGCCGCGTCAGCGTCCTCGGGGTGCTCCCGATGGGCTTCGAGTAGCTCCTCGATATCGGCGCCCGACGGCCACTTGAGCGCCGATGTGCCGTCGATCAACTCCTCGATATACTCGATGTATCCCCGTTCGAATTCCTCCTGCGACACCTCGAACGCCCGGCGGATCGCTTGTTCGGTGCTTTGGCCCTCGACGTACGCCTCGAGGAACCGCCGCTGCCGTCCGGACCCCCAGCGGCCGAGCATGTAGTCGACGTAAAGCTCTGCCTGGCAATAAGCCATCTGCCACTCGTCGCTGTTCTGCGCCCGGGTGAAACCGAAGTTGAGCGTCTTCAGGTCGAACAAATCGCCTTCGGGCACCCGCTTCCTAAGCAGTTCGTTCCATCGTTGCGGTCGCGGGCTGCCTTCGGCGTGGACGGCCAGGCCTTCGGTGTACCAATGCGGGATGTCGAAGTGCGTCTGCTGCAATGTGATGACGTGGATGAACTCGTGCTTGAGCACGCGAGCCCAATTGAAACCGGCCACGCGGTCGCCATGGTTCGGCGACGCCATGGCCACCATCCGCCCGGTGCTGGCGGCCACCGCCCCGAGATAAGGCATGCCCGTCATCCGCGTGCTGAACCACTGTTGTCCGCCGGCGCCCCGGGTCTGATTGAAAATCTCCAGCAGCGGCTTTCCCGGCGGAGCGAAACCATATTGCCTGCACAACTGCGGGTAGACCTCGTCGAGATACCGCGCAGCGTAGCGGGCCAGCAGCTTGTCTTGCTTCTCGACGTACTTGATCACGACGTGGTCCGTCTCGCGGGTGGCCATCTCGTCGAGCACTTCGAGCACCTGCAGCATGTTGTTCACCCGCACGTTGAACGGATCGACGTCGAACGCTCCGTCGAGCAGCTTGTGTGCTTCGTCTTCGTCGCCGGTGCGCATGTGCAAGAGGCCCAGGTGCGAGCGGGGCCCGATCTTCTGCGGCATCACGTCCAGCGCCGTGCGGAAGAACCGGATCGCTTCGAGCTGCTTGTTCCGGTCCTCCAAGGCGACGGCCAGGTTGAAGTAGAAATCGCCCGCGTGCGGGTTGCGGCGGGTGACGTTTTCTTCCAGCCGCGTGAACCGCGTCGATTGGCCTGACTCGGGCATGCCGTCCAACAACAGGTAGCACGCGGCCACCCGCCCCAACGTCTCCTCGCTGACGGGGTTCAACGGCAGGGCCTTCTCGGCCAGCAACGCGAGCGTCGCCCGGGCGTCGAAGTTGGCCCAGGCCAGGTCGGCCTTCACGTGCCAGGCGTCCAACAGCGTGGGGTTGAGTTCCAACGCCCGCGCGAGCGACTCCTCGGCCTGATCGAACTTCCGCCCGGCGATCGCCAGCACGGAGAGCGCCACGTGGATCTCTGCCGCGTTAGGATTGAGTTCCAACGCCGATTTCAACTCCCGCGAAGCGTCGGCCCGGTTGTACTTCTCCAGGAAGAGCAAGCCCGACTCGTACAGCGCGGGCCAATACTTGGGCTCGGCCTTGATGGCGTCGGGATAGAGTTCGTTGACGATGAAACTGAACTGATCGTCCAGGCGGTTCCATCGGGCGTATCGAGCGGCGGCCAGTCCGATCCAGCGGAGCGACTCGGCATCTTCCACGTCGTTGCCGTTGTAGTAATAGACCAACCACTGGTAGCCCCGCTCGGCCTCCTTCAACCGCCCATGGACGCGGTCCAACTCCGCGGTGATCCAGCGGGCCAGCAGTTGATTGGCGTCGAGCTTGATCGCTTCGTCGGCCCGGGTCTTGGCCTCTTTGTAGTCGCCCTGCTCGAACGCCGCCCGGGCCAATTCGGCGTGCAGATCGGCATGCTCGCCGGCGGCGGCCGTGAGCGTCTTGACGACCTCGGCCCGCTTGCCTTGTGCCCGCAGACAACGAGCCACGCCCAGCACGGCCGCCGGGTCGCCCTTCTCGGCCAGCGGCCGGTAGATCTCGATTGCCTCTTCGTACTTACCCCCCAACAGGAGTTCCCGAGCCTGGACGGCCGGTTCCTTGGGCGGCGGCGGTTCCTCGGGTGGCGGTTCCTCTACGGGCGGTTCCTCGGCGGCCCGTACGCCTCCCGGGAGGGTCCACGCGAAGAGTAAACAAACTACAAAAGCACGTATCATGGCCACAATTCTCCTCCCGTCACCATATCCCACGCACCCCAATCCATCAACCCACGCCCCCCCTATGGAAAGTACGCTACGGCGGGCATAATGTTTCTGGTCGAGTAGCTGGATTCGCAAGAATTCAGTCGCGCCTCCGCGGGCTTCCGCCCTCGGCTATTGGTACTTGCAGTAGACACACGACTCCCCAGCCCCCAATCCCTCATGAAACCAGAAATCACCTACGACGACTTCTCCAAGCTCGATCTCCGCATCGCCACGGTCCTTTCCGCCCGGGAGCACCCCAACGCCGACAAGCTGCTCTTGTTGCAAATCGACATGGGCGACGATCAACGCCAGATCGTTGCCGGCATTCGCGGCCACTACGAGCCCGACGCCTTGGTCGGCAGCCAGATCGTCGTCCTAATCAACCTAGAAGAAGCCATGCTCCGCGGCGAAGAATCCTGTGGTATGTTGCTGGCGGCGAGTGACGCGGACGGTGTGGTGGTGTTGCGGCCGGATCGGGAGTGTGAAGCGGGGGCGGGGATAAAGTAGTCCATTTCCTACCGATTTATACGCTAAACTGATCCCAGGAGAGTAGGCATGAAGGTCGTGAAGTTCTGCAGTAGATCACACAACCCGGTGATTTCACGGACCAAGGTTCAGGTCTGCAGTGTGTATTACTACAGATCGACTGACAACGACTTCATCCGTGATATTGAGGAGGGAGAGATAAGTAGGGCTTACCACCCTCCCAGCCCGGCAGCCTATAGCGGCAATGAGATTGGCCGAATGATGGGGCAGTCTATCTCTGGGAGTGGAACGATCCGATTCCAAGGGAAGGCGGTAAGGACGACACACGATATTCCAAACGCTTACGTGTTTTGCACAAGCCGTTTCGATCGGCCAACGTTGGAGCAGGCTGCTTCCCTTGGATACGATTCATTTTACGTCATTAGAGACCCCGAGTTGTTCTGCGATAGAATGGCGCAAGCGATAAGAACCGAAGTTGCGATTTCATCAGACGTCATCGCATTCCATGGAGAGGTATCGTATCAAGAGGACAAAGAAGTTGTTTTCTCCCACCTCCCCGACTTCTTTCGATCCCACAAAACCATCGACCCGCACCTTTATCTCTTGAAACGGCGCGCGTCAAGAGAGAATGGACTCACAGTATATGCAAACGAGTACGAATATCGCTTTGTGTTTGTACCTGTCGACGAGCACAAGAAACCGATCCCGTTGACTACGGATAAGATCTATCTGGAGTCGAGTGTCATGAAGGATATTGTTGAATAGAGGCTAGACACAGGTGGCCCAGCCGATTCCCCGCGAGAAGGCTGATGAGCGTTTGTGATTTTGATGCCCGTTTACGGGCATTTCCGCCGCAGGCGGTATTAGGCCCGTCCTTTAGGACGGGTGACGGGAGCGCGCAACACGCACCGCAATTCCAGTCCCTCCACCCGCCGCCTCCGGCGGTGGGTGGAGGGACTGGAGAAACACGTAGAATCGGAGACCACCTAACCCGGCGTAAACGCCCGGGCCTAATACCGCCTTCGGCGGGAACGACCGTAAACGGCCGTATGTGGCCGCGTCCTCTCAACTGATTATGGTACAGACCAAGCGATAACAAAGACAATTCCATGAAACAATTTCAAGTCATCCCCGGTGTCGGCAAGAAGCTCGCAAAGACCCTGGCCGATTTGGGCTTTCGCGGCCCGGATGATTTGCGGGATGAAGATCCGGAGAAAATGTATCAGAATCTCTGCACGCTGCGTGGGGAGCACGTCGATCGATGCGTGATGTACGTGTTCCGGTGCGCCGTCTACTTCGCCA
>JABMRB010000273.1 GCA_013202865.1 Candidatus Nealsoniibacteriota bacterium
AGGGCCGTTTACGGTCCTTTCCGCCGAAGGCGGTATTAGGCCCGGCGTTTACGCCGGGTTGGGAGGTGTACGCCACTGGCCGCCGCCCCGCGTTCTCCCCCGCCGCTTCCAGCGGCGGGGGAGAACGCGGGGCGGCGGCTGGTTGAAAAAGGGGGGGCTACTACCGGCTGCGCCGGGAAAGGGCGTAAACGCCCTTGAAAGTTGGTGTAGCGGTTTGCCCCCTTGACCAACGGTCGCGGGTGGCCCCGACACTTTTCCGCAATACGCGCCGCCACTTCTCACGCTATTTCGGAAAATGTGTCGGGGTTGCGCAGCAGCAAGAGGTTGCTGAGTCACTGCAGATCCTCTTGTGGCTGCGCCACCCGGACGGATTTTGCGAACCTATCGGCACCAAGGGCAACGTCTTCTCCGCAAAACCGTCCGGGCCACCCAGCGTAGGACAGATTGCCGGACGGGCATGGCCGTGACACAATGGCGGTATGACTCGCACTACTTCATTGATCCTGCTGCCGGGGCTGGGCGCCAGCGCGCGGCAGTGGGAACCGCAACGGGCGGAATTTCCTGAGTTGGCCGTGCCGCTGTGGATCGCACCACAGCGGCGCGAGTCGCTCGCGGGGTACGCCGCACGGATGGCCACAGCGATCGAACCGGTTGGTCCGCTCGTGTTGGGCGGCTCGTCGTTTGGCGGCATGGTGGCCTACGAGATGGCCCGTCATCTTGATACGGCGGCCGTGGTGCTGATCGGAAGTTGTCGCTCGCGACGGTCGATCCGCCCGACGCTGCGATTCTTGCGTCGTCTCGGAGCCATGGTGCCCGTGCCGGTCTTCGGTCTGGCCAAGTTCGTCGCGCCGTGGGTGGTGGGCCCGTTTACCGGTCTGCCGCCCAACGTGTGGCGGTTGCTCGTGGAGATGTTCCGAGACGCAGATTCCCGCCTGATGAGCTGGGCCTGTTCGGCGATTCCGGCCTGGGACCCGGCCCCGCTGGGGGCGGTCCCCGTGTATCAGATCCACGGAGCGAAAGACCGAGTCATCCCGGCCGCCCGCGTGGACGCCGACGAGATCGTGCCGGAGGCGGGGCATCTGCTCAATCTGACGCATCCCGAGCAGGTCAATGCGATGATTCGTGCCACGATGGCGGAGGTTCTCAACGGTCGAAGTTGCCAACGGGGGTCGATTGGTGCAGAATAGGGTGTGAGGGTTTGACGAACGGACGGACCGAAGTCGCCGTGCCGGCGACAGCTAAACCATGAAAGCCGTCTTCGTCACTATCCACTATCCACCACCCACTATCCACTTCCCCTCCCCCCATGATCATCACCATTGACGGACCGGCGGGGGCGGGAAAGAGCACGGTGGCTCGGGCGCTGGCGCGGCGGCTGGGGTTTCGCTTTCTGGATACCGGAGCTATGTATCGGGCCGTGGCGCTGGCCGGCTTGCGGCATGGAGTTGTTTGGGACAGGCCGGAGCAGTTGGCCGAGCTTGCCGGTAAGGTGAGCTTGGAGGTCGTCGCGGAAAGGATCTTTCTCGACGGTGAGGACGTCTCTGAGGCGATCCGCAGCACGGAAGTCACCGCCGTGACCCGGCATGCGGCCGATCATCCGCAGATCCGCGAGCACCTGGTTGCCTTGCAGCGGGCGGCGGCCGGCTCGGACGACGTCGTGACCGAAGGCCGCGACCAAGGGACCGTTGTATTTCCGCAGGCCCCGTGCAAGATATTCCTTACTGCCGGCGCCGAAGAACGTGCCCGGCGGCGGGTTCGCGATTTGCAATCCCAAGGAGAGTCGGCCACACTGGAAGATGTACTCGCCGCCCAGCAGCGGCGGGATCGGCAGGACACCGACCGCCCGGTCGGCCGGCTGGTCCCCGCCGCCGATGCCGTCGAGGTTTGCACCGACGGGATGAGTCTCGAAGAGGTGGTCGATCGTCTGGAGTCGCTGGTTCGAGCCGGATCGGGAGGAGAAACCGCGTGAACGAACAATCGCTGATCCAGCGCATCTGGTACGAGGCATTCAAGCGAATGCTGCAGTTGTGTGTCGTGCCGTTCTGTAGCATGCGGCACTGGGGTATCGAGAACATCCCGGCCGAGGGCGGCGTGCTGGTGGTGTCGAATCACGAGAGCTTCCTTGATCCGGTACTGGTGGGGACGGGCGTTCGGCGAGGGATGACCTACCTGGCCCGAAGCTCGCTGTTCCGAAACATTCTGTTCGGCACGGTGATTCGATCGATCGATGCGATTCCGATCGACCGTGAGGGGCTAGGGTTGGCCGGCATCAAGGAGTCGCTACGGCGGCTCAAACGGGGTGGGATGGTGGTGATCTTTCCCGAGGGCACGCGAACGCCCGACGGCGAAATACAGCCGTTTCGCGCGGGGTTCACGATGCTGGCGGTCCGCTCGAAGGCGGCGATCCTGCCGGTCGCGATCGAAGGCGCGTTTCAAGCCTGGCCTCGCCGCCAGAAACTTCCCAGTCGCAGCACAATCCACGTCCGGTACGGTCGCCCTATTTTGCCCGAAGAGGCGCGGCAGATGAACGACGAGGAATTGTTGGCCGAAGTCGAGCGTCGAGTTCGACAGTGCCGGGAGCAGTTGCGAGAGCATCCGGCGTTTCGGTCTCGTCGAAGGGGTTGATTTCGGGCGTTATTCGCCACTTTTGGGGGGCGTGGCGATGGCCGAATCGCAAGAAGCTTGGAAATCTGGCCGAAACCGGGTCTACCCGCAATTGTGGCCGAGAAAATGGTCTGCTATATTACTGGGTTCTCCGATGGCCTGACGGCAGTCCCCTACGTATGGGGGCCGGGTGGACGGGGTGTGCTCCAAGCTGGTCCGGAAGGTTTCCAGGGCGAGTCGCTCGCAGCCGTAGCTCGAAGCGACGACGTTCGTGCCCCTTCTTTGGCGTGTTGCCGGGTACCTGCCGACCAGGTTCTTTTCACGAAATAACTTTCTCTATGGTCAACCGTAATCTGATTCGAGGGCTCGATTTAGCTGAAGAAGAGTGGCAGAGCGAACTGGAACAGGCGATGGAAGGGTTCTCCGACGAAAATTTCGTCGACAGCACCCAGGAAGTCGCTGTCAACCAGATCGTCGACGGGCGGATTCTCCGCGTCGAGGGAGACTACGTGCTAGTCGACGTCGGCTACAAGAGCGAGGGCATCATTCTCGCCAACGAATGGGAAGAAGGCGAAGTTCCCCCGGAAGTCGGACAGACCGTCAAAGTCCTGGTCGAAGACGTTGAGGACATCTTCAGCCAGATGGACGAGTCGCGTGGCATGATCACGTTGAGCAAGCGCAAGGCCGAGAAGATTCAGGCCTGGATCGACGTGATGAAGAACGTCAACGAAGATGACGTCGTCACCGGCGCCGTGACTCGCAAGATCAAAGGCGGGCTGCTGGTCGACATCGGCGTGAACGTCTTTCTCCCGGCCAGTCAGGTCGACATCCGGCGCCCGGCCGACATCGGCGATTACATCGGGCGGATCATCCAGTGCCTGGTGCTGAAGATCGACGAAGCCCGGCGCAACATCGTCGTCAGTCGCCGCGCGTTGATCGAGGCGGAGCGGGCGGAGAAGAAAGCACAACTGCTCGGCGAGTTGGAAGTTGGCCAGCGTCGCAAGGGCGTGGTCAAGAACATCGCCGAGTTCGGTGCGTTCGTCGACCTGGGCGGCATCGACGGCCTGCTACACATTACCGACATGAGTTGGGGACGAATCAACCATCCGTCCGAAATGGTCTCGATCGATCAGGAGATCGAGGTCCAGATCCTGCACGTCGACCACGAGAAAGAGAAGATCGCCCTGGGCTTGAAGCAGAAGACACCCAGCCCCTGGGAGGACGTCGAAGTCAAGTATCCCATCGGCAACCGGGTCAAGGGTTCGGTAGTCAACGTGATGACCTACGGCGTGTTCGTCAAGCTTGAGGAGGGTATCGAAGGCCTGGTCCACATCAGCGAGATGTCCTGGACCCGGCGAATCAGCCATCCCAGCGAACTGGTCCAGATCGAAGACGAGATCGAGGTTGTCGTGCTGGGAATCAACAAGGAGAAACAGGAAATCTCCTTGGGAATGAAGCAAACCCAGACCAACCCCTGGGACAAGGTCGCCGAGGCCTATCCACCCGACAGCGTGGTCACCGGCACGGTGCGCAACCTGACCAACTACGGTGCGTTCATCGAGATCGAGGAAGGGATCGACG
>JABMRB010000274.1 GCA_013202865.1 Candidatus Nealsoniibacteriota bacterium
GGCAAGTCACTCGTGATCGGCCAGGGCCTGCATCCCGACTACGACAGCGAGTTGGTCTGCATCGATACCGCCACCGGGACGGTCAAGTGGCTGATCGACTGCCCGCTGCATATCGAAAGTTCGCCGCTTGAGCAACATCAGCGGAAACTGAGAGACACGCAAAGCGATCTTGGCGACATGGCGTGGGACCTGGCATTGACGGTCCAGCGCAACCGCGAAGCGTACCTGGAAGAACTGGAAGCCTTTCTTGCCGGCGAGATGCCCGACCAGAAGCTGTCATGGGAGGTGACGACGCCCAAGGGTACGGCCGGGAAATGGCCCATAACGCTGAGCGTGGCAGGAGGACAAACGGTTACGGTCTCCGCGGTCCTGGGCGAGGGCTACGCCCCGCAGCCCAAGGAAGACCTTGTCGCAAAGCCCTGTTTCCACCCTGGCTTGTCCTGTACATTGCAGTATATGTTGTCGTTATGTTTACCATGAAACTGATCTTGCGAGTAGCATAAGGAAACCTAGCATGAACGCACTGGTGTTAACTTCGCTGGTTCTGGCCGCCGCTGCCGTTGAAAGCCCGACGGTCAAGGTCGAGAAGAACGAACAGGGTCAGGTCTTCTTCACCGACGCAGGCCGCCCCGTTCTGCAATACAATTACGCGACGGTCAATCCGCCCGAAGGTTACCTGGAAAAGGTCAACGCCGGCGCCAAGAAGTACGCGCTGCCGAGAAGCAATTACGTCCATCCGCTTTACGGTCTCTCGGGCGAGGAGCTGACCTTGGACTGGTCGGTAGATCACCCGCATCATCGGGGCATCTATTGGGCCTGGCCCGAGGTCGGGTACCGGGGCGAACTTGGCGATTTGCACGCGTTGCAGAAGGTCTTTGCCCGGCCGACCGGCAAGCTCGAGTTGAACTCGGGCGACAAGGCGGCAACGATCACTGCCGAGAACGTCTGGAAGTGGCAAGACAAGACTCCGATCGTTCGCGAAAAGACCCGCATCACCGTCCATAAGGAAACGGACCGTGGCCGCATCATCGATTTTCATTACGAGTTTACCGGTCTCGAGGAGACCGTGACCCTGGCGCGGCGCGGTCAAGCGGCATACGGCGGTTTCAACACGCGGCTTTCTCCTCACAAGGATCACACGATGAAGTATCACGTCGATCCCGAGACGCAGAAGCCTCGCCGAGCCTGGTACGATTCGATCGGCACCCCCGCCGCCGCGAAAGGCCCGGTCGGGATGTGCATCATGGAAAAGGCGAGCAATCCCCATTACCCGGCCGAGCCGATCCAGTACGAGTACCTCCCCTGGTTCGAGCCGACGTTCCCCCGCAAAGGAATGCGATACGAGTTGAAGAAGGGGACGACGCTCACGCTCGATTATCGCGTCTGGATCCGCCCGAAGGCTGCGATTGAAAAGTCGGAATACGAAGCGGTCTGGGACGAGTTCCAGAAGAACTAGCCCACGGGCAAGTCGGTGTTCTTGTTTCTCACCAGTTCAAGGAGTCCGTCATGAAACGTCGATTCTTCCCATGCGCTATGGTGCTCGTGCTTGTCGCGATGATTACAGCGGTAGCCTCCGCCGAAGAGAAGAAGCCGGTCAAGGTGTTTCTGCTGGTCGGCCAGTCGAACATGCAGGGCAAGGGGTCGGTCAAACACCTTGAAGAACTCGTCAAAGCCGAGCCCGACAAGTACGGCCACCTGATCAACGACGGCCAATGGGTCAAGCGTGACGACGTCTCGATATTCTTCAGCAGCATGGCGTCGAGAGACCTGCCGCTGAGCGGCCCGTTGACGGTCGGCTACACGTATCCGCCCGGCCGCATGGGACCGGAGATGGGCTTCGGCAAAGTAGTCGGCGACGCGATTGACGAACCGGTCATCCTGCTGAAAGCCTGCTGGGGCGGGCAGTCGCTCGACGTCGATTTTCGCCCGCCCAGCCGTGGCAAGTGGGACCGTGAATTCAACCGCGACGACGGTAAAAAGTACAAGCCGGCGACGGTTGGCTGGGCCTACAAACAGATCTTCAATGAGATCCACATCGCGCTGGACGATCTGGATAAGAACTTCCCGGAATTCGCCCAGCGCAAGTACGAGATCGTCGGCCTGGTCTGGTTCCAGGGGTGGAACGACCTGATCAACGGCAAGCGACGCGCCGACTACAAGGACAACATGGTCGCGTTTATCAAGGACGTCCGGGAGCACCTTGAAATCCCGCATCTGCCAATCGTCATCGGCGTAGCCGGCCATGGTGGAGACAAGCCGAACGACGCGGGGAAGCAATTTCGCGAAGCACAAGCCGCACCCGCGGCGATGGAAGAGTTCCAGGGCACGGTCGCCGCGGTGCCCACCGCCCCCTACTGGGACGATACGGTCAAGCACGACGGCGGCTATCACTACCACGGCTCGGCCAGATTCTACTACGGTGCCGGCGAGGCGTTCGGCAAAGCCATGCTCAAACTGATCGAGAACCAGAAGGAGTAAGCAGATGATGCGAAAACTATCATTGTGGTGCTTGCTCCTCCTGACGCCCGCCGTCTGGTCCGCAGAGGCTGCCGCCGTCCAGCCGGCCGACGTGTTCGGCGATCAGATGGTTTTGCAGCGCGACAAGCCGGCGCCCGTCTGGGGAACGGCCGAACCGGGCGAGAAGGTGACCGTCACCTTCGCCGGGCAGAAAAAGACCGCCACTGCCGACACGGACGGCAAGTGGCAAATCGTGCTCGATCCGCTCACGGCCAGCGCCAAACCGCAGACGCTAACCGTCACCGGAAAGCATACAGTAACGATTGAGGACGTGCTGGTCGGGGACATCTGGATATTCTCCGGCCAATCGAACATGGGCCGCAACGTCGGCCGCCACCCCACACCGGCCGGGATGAAATGGAACCACCCTCTGATCCGCTATTGGGGCGCGGGCAAGGACGAGCCGTACCCGATCGAGAAGTTCGCGTCGGCCCCTGAGTCCTGGACGGTCTGCCAGGACGAGGAAACGACAAGCGGCTGCTGCGCAGTCGGATTCTATTTCGCTCGCCATATCCAGCAGCAAGGAATCGACGTCCCGCAGGGCATCTTATGGCAGGCCTGGGCCGGCAGCATCATCCAGGAGTGGATCCCGCGTCATGGCTTCCGCCTCGAGCCGGAGTTAAAGGAACTGGCCGACAGGGTGGACGCCTACTACCCCAACACGCCGCACGGCCGCGCCGTCTGGAAGGAGCGCCTGGCCGAGATCGAGCGATGGCTCGCAGAGGCCGAGAAGGCGATGGCTGAAAACAAGCCGTTTCCCTATCCCCAGCCGCTGATGCCGGAGCCGGGCTCGCGTGACCTGTGCGGATTCTACAACGGCAAGATTCATCCGATCGTACCCATGGCGATCAAGGGCGTGGTTTGGTACCAGGGGGAGAGCGACTTTCGCAACCGTCTCTGGGATATTGAACTCAAGGTCATGGCCAAAACCTGGCGCGACCTGCTCTCGGTCACCGGCGACGGCGACGAAATCCCGTTCTACTGGATGCAGCTCCAGCGCAGTGGCGACTACTGCAGCCCGCTCGTTCGTCAGGAGCAGTTCGACGCACTAAAGCTCGTGCCCAACAGCGGCATGGCCGTACTGCTGGACTTCGACGTGAACGTCCACCCGGCCAACAAGGTCGATGCCGGCATCCGCGCCGCGCTCTGGGCGCTGAACCGGGACTACGGCAAAAAAGACGTTGTGCCCTCCGGCCCTCTCTACAAGTCGCACCGTGTCGAGGGCAACAAGGTGATCGTCGAGTTCGATTACATCAACGGCGGCCTGCGCACCGGCGAAAAAGACATGCTCAACGCGCCCAAGCTGACCGACTCGAAAGAAGTGCCTAATGTGGAAGTGGCCGGTGAAGATCGGCGCTGGCACAAGGCCGTCGCTAAGATCGAGGGCGACAAGCTGGTCGCCTGGTCGGACACGGTGGACAAGCCGATGCACGTGCGTTACTGCTACACCAACATCCCCCCGCCGCCGTTTCTGTACAACGGAATCGGCCTGCCCGCCGCGATGTTCACCACGCTGCAAGATTGATCCGCCGCCTACAAGTAGCGACGCGCGGGACCCACACGTCGCGCCATGAAGGAGTTGACGTTATGTGCTCGGTAATTCGGATGGCACGCTTCGCCCTGCCGTTGGTTCTGTTCTCGGCCGATGCAGCCGACGCGGTTGAACCGGCGCTCATCTTCAGCGATCGGATGGTGTTGCAGCGCGAAGTCTCCGTGCCCGTCTGGGGCCACGCGGAGCCGCTCGAACAAGTGACGGTGAGTTTTGCCGAGCAGAGCAAACGGGCAACGGCGGATGCCGAGGGCTTGTGGCGAGTTGAACTCGACGCGATGCCCGCCAGCGCACAGCCGCGGACCATGACCCTCCAGGGCAAGGGCGATGCCGTCACGTTGGAAGGTGTGTTGGTCGGCGACGTGTGGCTGTTCAGCGGCGACATTATCGGGCTGGGTTATTACCAGGGCCGCTTCGAGAAGGGCAGCCGCATGGGCGTCTACTACGACATCCGGCCCTTCATCAAGCAGGACCAGCAGGCCGGTCGCCTGCCGATCATCCGAACCTTTGTGGCAGTGCCGGACGGCCGGGATCGCCACGCCCTGCGCCCGCAATACCGCTTCGATACCGAAGGCAACGCCAAGTGGGCCACGTACGACCCGGCCGGTTGGAGCGGGTTCCACGCCATTGCCTACTTCTTCGGGCGAGAGTACTTCAAACGCATCAACGTGCCGGTCGGTTTTGTCGAGATCGGCCTCGACGATCTGGCATCGATGACCCCGCCCGAGGGCTTCGAGGCCACCGCCGCCATGCGCGACCTTGCAGAGGTGGTCCGCACCTGGGACCCGACGTCGCCCGCGGGGCGCACCGCTTATAGGAAGACGCTGAGCGATCTTCAGAAGTGGCTCGCCTCGACGCGTCGCGCGCTGGGCGCCGGCAGCACGGACCTGGATGATTTCTCGCAAGTCCCGCGTATGCCGGGCGCTACGCCGGGCGCCATAGCGCCGACCACTTACTACAACGGCACCGTCCACGCAATAGCTCCGTTCGCCGTACGCGGCCTGATCCTCAAGACGCTCCAGCAAAACCAATACGATCCGCGCTACTCGGACAAGGCCGACGCGCTGATCCGCGGCCTCCGTATCGCGATGAATTCGCCGCAGGCACCCGCCGCCTTTTTCCAGTTCCGCCCGCCCATGTATTGGGAAGAAGGTGAGGTGGAAGACCAGTCGGTCTGGATGCGGTTTCGCCAGGTGCAGCAGGGTGTGTCGAAGGCGCCCGCCACCACCGTTCTGCCCGCCCACGATTACGTCAGCGATCCACGCGATCCTCGCAATTGGGCCGAACGCGCCTCGCGGTGGGCGATCGCCACGGTCGAGAACCAGCCGATCCGCACAGGCCCGGTGTACGATTCGCACAAAGTGGACGGTCGCGTGGTCACCGTTGCATTCAAGCAGGTCGGCCGGGGCCTGATCGTCGGCGACAAGCAACTGGGCGAGCCCGTCAAACCGGCTGCCGACACACCGCTGGGCGGCTTCGAGTTGGCCGGCGCCGACGGCCGGTGGCGCGGCGCGGCAGCGAGGATCGATGGCCGGCGCGTGATCGTCACGAGCCCGGATGGTGCCGACCCGCTGGCCGTGCGTTACGCCTGGGAGCCTCGACCTAAGCAAGCCAATCTATACAATCAGGCCGGCTTCGCTGCCTTACCGTTCAACACGCATCCATGATCTACTGATAGGAGTTCTGGTCGTACGCAATTCATCTATCGATTCAGCCTTCACCTGGAAATCAGAGAAAACCACCCGTCCAATTACCCACCTGTTCAGGAGACCGTCATGATCACCGGTAACCGCTCACTTCGTTGCACGGTCACTGCCACGTGGCTGGCCAGTCTGACCGTTTCGCTTGCCTGTTGTGCATCGTTTGCCGCCGACGGACCGGCGTTGATTCCGCAGCCGGTCGAGATGAAGATCGAACCGGGCCAGTTTACGCTTACCCCCGCGACCAACGTCCTTTATACCAAGGGCGACGCACGTCTGGCCCATGCGGCCGACTACCTGGCAAGCCGCTTGTCGCTGGCTTTTGGAAAGAACATGACGGCCGCGCCAACCGACGCGGTCGACGCCGTGCCTGCGGCAGTATTGATGACAACCGCCGGGGCCGATCCGAAACTGGGTGATGAGGGTTATTCGCTCGCAGTCACCAACAACGGCGTTGTCATCCGGGCCCCGAAGGCAGCCGGCGCGTTCTACGGCGGGATAACGCTCTTGCAGCTCGCCCCGCCCGAGGCGTTCCGGGCGCCGGCGATAGTCGAAGGAAAGTTGGGCGGCACACAGACGGTTCCTCCGCCACGGCCGGCCGACGAGCCAAATACTTCCAAGGCAGCGCCGGTCGACAAACTGGGCGTTCCCTGTGCGACCGTCTGGGACAAGTCTCGGTTCGTATGGCGGGGACTGCTGATCGACCCGGCCCGGCATTACTGGACGATTGACGAACTGAAGCAATACGTCGATTACCTGGCGCTGCATAAACTGAACAAGCTGCAGATCCACTTCACCGA
>JABMRB010000038.1 GCA_013202865.1 Candidatus Nealsoniibacteriota bacterium
CCACCTTGGAGAGCATCGTCTCCAACTCACCCGGCGCTTCGCCTACGTCGACCATGTGGACGACCATGTCGTCGAGCACCCGCTGGTTGACGCGCGTCATGTAGATCAACATGCCGACGGGTCCGGCGACGAACATCGCCCAGAAGAAGAGCGCAATCGGGTGGAAGGACGGGCGCGAATTCTCCTTCAAGGGCCGGGAGATCGACTCGCCCTCGCGAATTGCTTCGTAGACTTTCTGGTAGAGCGTCTCGAAAACGGCGTTTCCGGCCGTCTCTCGCGTGATGTGCAACGCCTCAAGGATCGGCACACCGCTGGCAACCAGCGTGCCGAGCGTACGCATCGTTCGCGCGACGATGTTCTTCTCGACCAACTGGCCGAAAATGGGGACCTTCAACGTGAACAGGTCCCACCCCGTGCGCCCGGCCGGGAACTTGCGCATTAGCTTCACGAATAGCCAAATGAGGATCGGAATACCGGGAATCAGGTAGAAATAATCGACGACGAAGTCGGACATCTGGATCAGCACCTGTGTCGTCATCGGCAGCGTGGCGTCGAAGTCGTCGAAGATCTTGATGAACGCCGGCACGATCTTCCACATGATGAACGCAAGGATGAAGACGGCAAACAGAACCACGGTGGTCGGATAGACCATCGCACCTTTGACCTTGCGTTTGAGCGACTCGGCCCGTTCCTGGAACTCAGCCAGACGCCTGAGGATCACTTCCAGTGCTCCACCCGCCTCGCCGGCCTTGATCATGTTGACGTAGAGCCGGTTGAAGGCCTTGGGGGATTTCGACATCGCCTCCGAAAGCGTCGACCCGCTCTCGATCTCGTCGCAGACGTCGATCAGGCTATTCTTCAACGCCCCGGGACGGGATTGCTGTTCGAGAATCCTCAGGCTCCGCAAGATCGGCAGTCCGGCGTCTTGCAAGATCGAAAGCTGCCGGGTGAAGGTGGTCAACGTCTTGGCCTTGACGCCGCCCAAGGCGAACGTCTTGCCCTTGTTCTGACCACTCTTCTTCTCCGTGGCCGTCTTTCGGGCCTTCTTCACGGCGATCTTCGTGACGAAGTATCCCATCTGCCGGATCGTCGCTTGCGCCTCGTCCTGGCTCGGCGCCTCGACCACGTCGCGGATCTCTTGTCCGGTGGCGTCCATCGCCTCGAATTGAAACATCGGCATAGCTCTAATCTCCTTGGGATTCGGCCCGATTACTCAGCAACGGTCTCCCGAATCACTTCTTCGATCGTCGTTACCCCGGAATAAACCTTCTCCAAGCCCGAATCTCGCAACGGGTGCATTCCCGTATGCATCGCGGCGTCGCGAATCTGCGCCGTCGACCCGCTGCGGTTAATGATCTCGCGGATCTCGTCGGTGATCGGCATGAACTCGAACAACCCCACCCGGCCCTTGAAACCCGTGTTGTTGCACGCCGCACAGCCTCGCCCATGAAAGAACTTCTTGTCCGTCACCTCGTCCGGTGCCAGCCACAACTGTGCCAGCGTGTCGGTGCTGGGCATCGTCCGCTCCTTGCACTCCTTGCAAATCCGCCGCACCAGCCGCTGCGCCAGGATGCCCTCCAAAGTGGCCGTGATCAAGAACGCAGGCACCCCCATGTCGCGCAATCGCGTGACCGTGCTGGGGGCGTCGTTGGTGTGCAACGTGCTGAACACCATGTGGCCGGTTAGCGACGCCTGAACCGCGATCTCCGCCGTCTCCAGGTCGCGAATCTCGCCGACGAGGATCTTGTCCGGGTCCTGACGCAGAATCGATCGCAAACACTGCGCAAACGTGTTCCCGATCGCCGCGTCGATCGGCATCTGTACGATCCCGTCGATGTCGTACTCGACCGGATCCTCGGTCGTGATCAGCTTCTCGCTGACTTCGTTGAGTTCGTTCAGCGCCCCGTAGAGCGTCGTCGTCTTCCCGGAACCCGTCGGACCGGTGACCAGCACGATCCCGTTGGGCCGGCGGATCATCTCACGGAACCCGACCAGCACCGGCGCCGGCATCCCGACCACGTTCAGGTCGAGCATCACCACCGAGCGGTCGAGGATCCGCATTACCACGCTCTCGCCGAACATCGTCGGCAGCACGCTGATCCGCAAGTCGACCGGGTGCCCGCCCACCGTCAGACGAATCCGCCCGTCCTGCGGCAAACGACGCTCGGCAATGTCCAGGTCGGCCATCACCTTGATCCGCGTGGTGATTGCAAACGCCAGGTGCCGCGGCGGCGGAACCATTTCGTAGAGCACGCCGTCGGCCCGAATGCGGATCTTGAACTC
>JABMRB010000275.1 GCA_013202865.1 Candidatus Nealsoniibacteriota bacterium
GCATTGGCTATGCGGGAATCAATAAGGTCCAGGTGTTCTGGCGGAAGCTACGATCGCAATGGCCTCGAACATTGTGAACGGAACACGGTTCTCTACGGCCGATGCAGCCGGTCCAGGAAGATCGGATGTTCTTTCAAGTTCGGGTTGATGATGATCTGGGGTTCTGCTTGAAGTGTTTCGGCCAATCGGGCCGGGTCGATTGCCGGGCGACCGGGCGGCTGCAATGCCATGTCGAACTGGAACTCCAATGTGCCGTGACTGTCGGCCACGAAGTTCGTCACCCAAACGTTGTTGTAGACCATCGCCAGGATGCGGTTGGCGCTGTTTGGCGGGTCGTCGCATCGGGCCAGGACATTGTGCCCGCCGAATGTGACCAACGGGGCGTCGCGGCTGACCCAAAGCCAACGGCCTTGCGGTGTGCTGTATTGGACCCAGTCGTCGATCGTGAAGTAGTCGCGGCAACTGCCGGGCAATTGGTCCTCGTAGGGCACGAAGGGCATCCCGCCAACGCTCGACTCGGGCAAAGTTCCCCGGCAAGGCAGATCGCACGCGACGAAGAGGATCTCGGGCAGTTCCGATTCGCTACGGCGGAACCGCACGATCAGTCGGGCTCGCGGCTCGCGATGCCAGAGTTCCAACTGACGCACGGCCCATTTCAGTCGAGGATGGGTAAGCGTCTGCGTGTAGACTGTCGTATGTGAGTTTCGCTCGACACTTGCCGGCCGTTTGGCCGTGGCGACCGTTTCTTCAAGCAACTCGCTGCGCCGCCGGTCGCGTTGCTGCCGATCGGCTATGCCGAAGACATCCGAATAGACCCATCGCCCGGCGAATTCACGAAAGCCCACCGAAATCACGTCGCCCGTGCCCGACTGAAACAGCGATTGCTCCATGCCGGGCCATTGTGCCGAGGTGGGCCAGTTCTGCGAGTCAACGGCCACGGTTGGGCCGTTGTCGGGTCTCGTTGACTTGATCCTCTCTTCACGCAGATCGAACCGTTGGATTGTGTGCCCTTTCAAATCCTCAATCCAGAATCTGGCGACCTGATTGGGCATGTTGTCGGCAAACGTCTCCGACTCGCTCTGGGGCGTAAAGTGTTCGGGACCGGCGGGACGACCGAACGAGGCGTAGCCGGGCTCGAAGAAAAACGGGATCTTTGCGCCGCTTTCCGGATCCCCAAGTGAATGAAAATCGCCTCGCAAGGCCGAGGCCGGCATCGTAATCCAGCCGCTGTACGGCAGACTGGTTGGGTTCGCTACGTAGAATCCTCCCTCACGCGGATACACCACAGATCGAGCCCGTTGTGCCAGAATCAACTTGGCCATGGCCATCGGCCGATAGGCGGCCCTCGACTTCTCGTTGTACTGGGCCCAGGTCTCCAGCGAATGGGGTTGGCCCACGCTTTCGCTCGATCCCCATGTATGCTCGTCGAACAGGCAGAGGTCTCGATAGATCTCGTCGGCCGCCTCCAGCGTGTGCTTGTCCGGACGCCCCCAAACGGGCGAAAGGGCCGTGGCGACCAGCCGCTTGGCCTTTCGGCTGGCCGCTACTTCGCGTGGGCCCGAGGCCGTGCCGTTCGCCCACCAGTCGGTCCACTCGCCGGTGTACTGCGGAATCTTGTCGCCGATCTGCTGCTTCAACCGCCCCAGTGCATCGGCAGCCGACGAGAGTGTGATGGTTGGTTTCAGCCCCAAGTGTTTCCACGTGGCCACGAAGTCGGCCAGCGCCGGGAACGGCGGGTCGTTGTCCATCCGCCATTCGTTGGTCACCGAGATCACGAGCGACGGGTAATTGTATCCTTGTGCCTCCAGGGTCCGCAAACGACCCAACAAGTGCCGGTGTGCCGCCCGGACCGATGCCTCGTCCGCCAAGAAGAAGTCTCCCGGCCGTGCCGAGCGGTAGCGTGTATCGGTCGACTCGGGGACCGGGCCCCGTCGCCAACTGGACGGATGAAAATAGTAGAACCCTTGGGCGTAATGGTCGCCCAGCCAAACGAACATCCGCCGCCCGTCGGGCATCTTCCACCAGAAGGCCGAAGGGCGACGCACGGGCGGGCCGCCGTTGTGATCGTTGATTCCCATGAACAAGTACTCGACGTTCCGGTCGAGCAACATCATGGCGCCCGCCCGGGGAAACCCGTTCACGTCGTTTTGGATCGCCACGCGGGGATTCACTTTTTGCCAGAGATCTTCCGGCAGCCAGTGCAGCATCGCATGCCACTCGTCCCTATTCATGGCGGGCGTCTGGTTCATCGCCATGGCCCCCACTTCAAGCCGGCCGGTGCCGACGGCCTTCAAGAAGTCTTCCCGCCGCCTCAGATCGGCCTTCTTCCACCAATCATCCACGGCCAGCGTCGTTTCGGCCGTCCAGTGGAACCGCCCTTCCGCCGGCCGATCGGAGGTGGCCAGCACGGCATCAATCGCAATATCCAAGTACCGCATCTGCTGCCGCCGACAGACCAACGGATGATCGGTAAAGCCAATGTCGGTGTGTGTCATGTGGACGATGTCGACGTGCTTGATTGCCGAGGAGTCTTGATCCTCCTCTGCGGCCACCGGATTGCCGGTGGCCAGGACCAGAAAACACGCAACCGTCGCACACGTTGTTGTCAGGTTCACTTTGGTTCTGTTTCGGATCATCGTTTTCCTTCGTCTTTCAAGGGGCGTATCGATTCCATTTGGAACGCCCTCCAAATCGCATAGACTTGTTTCTGGTGCGCATCCTCAGAGTCCTCATACGAGGCGACCGTTCGCTCCAGGCCCTCGCAGAGCTTGTCCGTGGTGCTGAGGTAAGACTTGTCGGC
>JABMRB010000276.1 GCA_013202865.1 Candidatus Nealsoniibacteriota bacterium
CCCGCCTCGGCGGCCACCAAAACCGGCGACGTGATCACCGGCCAGGCTGGCTCGTCCTCTGGCGAGGCTGGACAAAACTACAACTCATGCTCGACGGCTACCTCGCCGCCAAGCGAAAACAATGTGGGTAAACCTAAGGCCTACGCCCACGCTACCGTCGGCGGGGTCGACACGGCCAGGCTGGAAGACCTCGGCAACGATTACACCATCGATCGGGAGACGAGCTACACGCGGCTGCGGGACGTCGACTACTATCTGAAGGCCCGGTACTTTGAGGAACTGACGACCGATCTGGGGCGGGAACAGGGCACCACAACCACTTATGGATTGTTGCGAGCCAACTTCAGCAACACCGGCACCGGCAAAACCTGGACCGACGGCAACTTCGACCCGTGGGAGGCCGACAAGGTCTGGCTGTCTCAGTGGTCACAGCTTCGGGCCACCTTTTCCAATACCGACTACACCGCGGCTGGCGTCTGAATTGCCCACTGACGAAGCCGTAGGACTGGACGACCCGACGATGATTTTAGTGCTTCTCGACCTAGCCGATGAGCACGGCGCCCCGTTGCAATGTGGGAGTTGGTGAAATGCGAAGCCGCAAGCGGCGGGAGCTTCGGCCAGTACGGCCTTACTCCTTCTTCCCCACGCCCAACGAATCCAGCAAGCTTTGCGTGCGGTCGGAGTATTCGAGGTCGCCCGGGTTGTAGGTGAAGGCGTGCTCGTGCTCGGCCTCGGAGAGGTCGGGGCTTTCGACGTGGGAGAACTCCATGGTGACCAGGGCCCGGTCGTGCTCCGGGCCCTTGCGGCGGTATTCGATGTGGTAGGGGAATTCGTCCGCCTGACCCAGCATCAATACCACCCGGTCGGGGACGTGCTCGGGCAGTTTGCTCAGGTCGGGCCGGCCGTTGCGGACGGCCTTTTCGCCGTCGGGTAGCATCTCGATCAGCCGTTGGGATCTCCATCGCCCCACGAGCCGCCAGACGGGCCGCTTCTCCCGGCCGAGTTGCCCGGACTCGGCCGTGGTGAAGTCGAACGAACGATTCAGCCCCCGCAGCACCTGGGAAAGCCCTCCCAGGCCGGGCAGCATGCTTTGCCCGACGCCGGCCGTCGCCCCGGCTTTGGCCAGATGCTCCGCGACACGATCGACGTCCACTCGCGTCAATTTCGGCTCGTCCCCCAGTTTCCGGTAGGTCCACAGGAACCGGCCGTCGCAGACCTGCTTCAGGCTGCTCGTCTGTCCGGTGAGTTGGATGACCAGTTCCATGCGGCTGAACTGTTTACCCAAGTACCGCTGCTCCAGATAGCTACCCAAACCGTAGAGGTTCTGGTCGAAGAGGTGGACGCGATGGCGGATCTCGGCTTTGAGTGTTGGGCGTCTTTCCAGGGTGCGGATGGCCGATTGCAGGATGTTCTGGGGCTGAACGTCGGCATTTCCGTCGGCATAAGCCGTTGCAGGTAAATAACTTGGGGCGTTCGACGCCGCCGCAGGCGATGGGCCCTCGGCCGCCGCAGGCGATGTGTTCTCCGCCGCCGCAGGCGATGTGTTCTCCGCCGCCGCAGGCGATGTGTTCTGCGCCGCCGCAGGCGATGGGCCCTGCGCCGCCGCAGGCGATGGGCCCTGCGCCGCCACGGTCGCAGCCGGTTCTTCGAGGGCATCGACCGGCCCTTCGCACCCCCCAATCGAGAGCGTTAGCAGGGCCAATCCCCAAAACCATGGAAAGATGGGAGGTTTGTGCGCCATTTTGCGGGTATTAACGGATTTTCCAAAGAATCGTGTTGTAACAGACCGACCAATAGTCCATCAGACAGCCATGCTGCGCTACGGCATTGTAGGACGGCTACGTAGCGGGGTCCACGTCAATCGTGGCCGGCGGTTCTTGCCCGCTGCCGGTCGTGTTCGTTATTCGAGCAAGGATTCAACACTAGTCTCCTGCCGACGCCAAGCCGCCTTTGGCCGCAGACCGTCGGCAACAGACAAGGGGGGAAACGATGAGGATTTCGTTGGTATTACTGTTGATCGTGGCCACGACAACCATCGGTTGTACCCGGCCCATGCAAAACAACCTGCCGCCGGCCCAGATGCTGATGCATCCCGGCCCGGGCGTGGACGGACCGGGACCCGGCATCTCGATGGTCCGCCCACCCGGTGTGCCGACACCCGGCCAAACGTCGCAAATGTACTTCGTTGGCCCGGAAGGCATGCAGGTGAACTGGAGCGTGGGGATGCCCGGCCAGTTCGATTCCGAGCCGCTGCTTTGTCCCGGGCGGCACAACTTCCCACAGGGTGCGATCTATCGGCTGAAACTGACCAACATCCCGGGCCGTCCCGGCGTGGAACTCTACCCGACGCTTGAAGTCGGGCCGACCGTTCCGCGAACCGCGGCGTTCCTCTCGCACAACGCGATTCCCGTCCAGTTTGCCGAAGAGGACCTCGATCAGGTGCTCACGGGCAACTTCGTCACCAAGGTGATCTACTTGCCCGATCCGGAGTACCAAGAATTGGCGTTGGCTGGCGTCGAGACGCTGGTGAGCACGCGGCTCGATCCGGGCGTCGACCCGATCGTCGAGGCCGACCGCCGCGGAGCGATCCTGGGGATCGTTCGACTGGGTAACATCGACCCGGAACTTCCCAGCGACGGGGCCGGACAAGACGGGATTAGGCCGGTAGCCTACATGCAAACCATGGCCAGCGGCATGGGGCCGAGGCCGTTGGGGGCGGCGGTCGGCGGACAGACCTCGATCCCGACCAACTACATCTCCGGTGTGAACGCCCCGCAGTGGGGAATGCCGATGTCCGCCACACCGATCGGGCTACCCGGGCCGCCCCACGTACCCCTGGGGATTCCCGCCGGATTGCAGAAACACGTGATCAAGAACCGCACCCGGGTGAACATCCCGGAGCCGACTCGCAGCATGCGGATCAACGTGAAACAATCGCCGGGCATCTCCTATCCGAAACCGGTCAACCGCGTTTCGATCATCGAGAGGACGTTCGGAGGTTTCGGGCTGTTCAAGCAGCCGTTTAGCGACCGGCGCGAGGTCATCAAGCCCGATTGCGACGCCGGATACGCCTGTCCGAGCGACATGTATCAGCAATAAGAAATCGGAACGAAACGGTTTGACTCTCACTTTCTCATATACCCGTGCCAATGGTCCATACGCCCCGCTGCCCGACAACTTGGAACCGGCTTCACCGAAGACGAGTTGCCCGCAGAATAGCGACGACGGTGCTACTGAGCTTCGCAGCGGCCATGCCGCTATTTGCCCAGCAGCCCGACGTACACTATCTGCATCATGGTGCAATGCCACCGGGAGCGATTGGCAGTCGGCAACTCCAGCGGGGCGGACCATTGCCCGGGTATTTTCAGCCGGTGGAGATCAAGGCCCCGCCCGGGGCCTTGGTTTCGCTGGCCTCTGAAGGTCGGTTCGACCGGCCACAACGAGCGCCGCTACGGGCCGGTCTGTTGATCGGACAGGTCTATCGGTTTCGCGTGATGAAGATCCCGCGGAACCCGGGCGTCGAACTATTTCCCACGATCGAAGTGATCGATCGACTCTACTCGCCGCAGGGACAGCAGTGGCGGTTTGCGATTCCCGTCGAACTGACGCAAGAGGATCTCGAGTTGGCCCGCGACGGCAAGTTCGTCACCCGGGTGATCTATCTGGAGAATCCCCGTGCGGCCACGCCGGTGGCCGAGGATTTGCAGAGGCAGAATTGGTACGAAGTCGGCCCCAAAGGCGATCCACTGGTGGCCGCCGATACGCTGGGCCGGCCCGTGGCTATCTTGCGTTTAGGTATTCGAGTGCCCGACGCCAACGAAGGACCGGATATGAGTTTCCTCTTCGGCTGCCCGCCGCTGGCGAAGGACCCGACTGGGCCCGACGCGACTGGCACCGCCGCACCGGGGACCGCTACGGTCTCGGAGGCATCGCAGCCATGAAACGGATCGTTCCGGCCGAAACCGCTCAATGGATCTGGCCCAATCCGTGGCAGATGTGCCTGATCGCATTGTGTGCGCTGGTTCTCTGCTCTTGTCGGGGACCGCTGCGCTACGACCGCTCGATGGTGGAGCATGGCGGACCGTCGGGTCTGCCGCAGGAGGCCTACGCAGGCGTCGCCGGAGCGTCCGACTCCCACGTACCACCGATCGGCCCGCCCGGCATGGAGAAGGGGGTGCCGCTGGCGTCCGCGCCGCAGGGTCCCTGGGCCCCGCCCGGTTTCTCCCAGCCTTGGCCGAAAGACGAATACCTTCGCGACGGGGGCGACCGCGAACTGGCCGCCCGGGTCGCCGACGACTGGCAGGTTCACGGGCTGGACGTCGAAGACACGGTCGCTCACTTCGATACGCTCGACGGGCGCACGATGGTCGAGCCGAGCAATCGGGTGCATATCTACAGCCCGCGGTTCGGTGCGGTCCGTCAGGTGGTGGGTCTGCGAGCCAACGAGACGGCGCGACGCTCGGCCGGCGTCTATCTGCCGACCAGACTGGTTGGTCCCAAGGCCACGGACATCGTTGCCAATAGCAAGCAGAACGTCCAGGCGAACCGCCAGATCGGGCGCAAGCCGCCGTCGGTCTTCCTCAGCAAGCAGGGCGACGGCGTCATGTCGCGGTCGGTCGGGCTGCGCGGGTTCCAGGACACGTTCATGGTCCACGAGAACCTGGCCGCCATCCGCCAGGGCGTGATCGACTCGGCCGAGACGGCCTTCCTCGCACAGGGCGTCGACGCAGCCCGGGCATGGTCGACCGAGCAGGCCGTCCAGGTGATCCTCGACGAGCAGGCCGCCATGGAAGACGTCAGCGATCAGGACACGCAATCGTTCTACACGATCAAAGAGCCGCCGGCGCAGCCCAAGCTACGGGTAATCAAGGTCGCGTCGACCGACACCGCCAAGCCGGGCGACGAGGTGGCATTCACGATCCGCTTCGACAACATGGGCAACCAGCCGATCGGCAACGTGACGATCATCGACAATCTGACGACACGTCTGGAGTACGTCGCCGACAGTGCCCAGTGCAGTCTCGACGCCCAATTCTTCACGCAGCCCAACAC
>JABMRB010000277.1 GCA_013202865.1 Candidatus Nealsoniibacteriota bacterium
AGCCCCTCACCCCCGGCCCCTCTCCCCGCAAGCGGGGAGAGGGGGGAAGCTGCGAAGCCGCCAGCGGCCGACGGGGATGATTATTTCCTGGCCCAGCAACTCTACAATCAGGCGAATGACTTCCTGCAAGCCAACGAGATGCTCGCTCTGCTGGATCGATTGAAGCCGGTCTACGAATGCCAGCCGCCGCGGCTGTTCGCGATGAAACGTTGGATTCAGGCGAGGATCCAGTACTTACAGAACACGGGACAACTGAAAGAGTCGCTCGCGTTGCACCGCCAACTTGCCGAAGGTTATCCACGCGACGCCGGCTTGCAGACGGAATTCGCCGACGCCCTGGCCCGTCGCGGCGAGTACAAGGCCGCCTACGCATGGCTCGATCGGACGATGGCCGACAAGGCCGCTAAGTGGGGTCCGCAGGAATGGGACACGTTGCGCAATACACGTGCCCACTGGTTGCGCAACCAGGGCCGGTACACGGAACTCAGCGATTTCCTGGCCAACTGGGTGAAGCAGAATCCCGGAAGCCTTTACGCCTACCAGCAGTACCTCAGTGCCCTGGTGCGGACCGACCGAGAGGACGACGCGAACAAGTTGGTCGAACGATGGATACGGGACGCCCGCGTGCCGGTCGAGGAGGAAGCCCGCGACGGAGATAAACTCACTACGCACGAGGCCTCGCGGCTCAGTGCGGCCGTGTCGTTCGCCTTGGGGCAAGGCTACAACCTGCATTCCAATCGGATCGAAGAGCGCTGGCTCGATCCGCTGGCCGAGACGGCGTGGTTCTTCGCACGGCACAAGACGCAATACCAGATTGCCGTGCAGATCATGGGCCATGGTCAGTTTCGTCAGACCGACCAGTGCCGGGCGATCCGCAAGCGAGCGCTCGGCGTGCTGCTGGCCGAGATCGACCGGATGGCGATCGTCGAGATCGAGCGTTTCGTCGGTTGGGTCCGGGCGAACGATCCGGCCGTCGAGAAACCCGCCTGGCAACGTCTCGCCGACGGACTTGCGAAGCGTTGGGACGCCGCCAAGGACCCGGACGAGAAAAACCGGTTCGCCGGGCAGTTGATCCAGATCCTCTCCGGCCACGTCGGCGCGAAAGAACACCTGGCCTTCCTGCGGCGGCAGTTGCAGCAGGGACCTAAGCGGGATCGGATCGGCTACGTCCGTCAACTCTTCGACGCGTTGCTCGCCCAGCCGTGGACGCAGCAGCACGAAGACGAGGCGTTCGGGCTCGTCGAGCAGCTTTCTGACGCGAAGGAACCGACCGAGAAACTGGCCACCGAAGTGCAAGCCCTCTACCGGCTGACCGACGCGATGCTCCAGGGCCGCTACAACGCCCTGATGGCGAAGGTCGCGAACCAGCACGAGCTTACCCGCATCGAATTGCGCGACAAGCAGGCGGAGAACCTCAAAGCAGCTCGGGAGGCCTATTCCGCGCGGCTTCGCCGGGCCGTCGGCGAGCACTCGGATTCGTTGGGCCCGTGGCTGCGGATCGAACGGCTCTATATCGAGACGCTCCTCGGCCGCGAACTCGACCGCGTGGCGCAGGGATGTTGGGAACTGCTCGGGCCGAAACCGACGCCGCCGCCCGAGAAGCCGGGACCGGACTACGCCTTGCGGTCGGTCTTGCAGGGTCGCTGTCTGGCGACATTGGCCAATCTGGCGGCCCGCCGCTCGGCCGAGAAGGCCGATGTCGATCGGTTGCTGCAATACGTCGATCGGGCGATCGCGTTGGACCTCAAACGCGACGCAAAGAACATCGGGTGGAAGTCGCTGAAGTATCAACTGTTGATCGCGCTGGACCGCCCCAAGGAACTGGAGAAGGAACTGGCCGACTGGGTTCGCCCCGACCAGCCGGACGGCCTCTGGCGCCGTGCCCTGGCCTATCTGCTGGCCGAGCGCGGAGAAATCGCGCCGGCGATCGATCACTTCAAGTTGATCGAGGCCGCCGACGAGCTTTCGCCCGGCGACTACCGCACGCTGGCCGACTGGTACATGGTCGTCGACCAACGAAAGTCGCACGAGCAGGCCCTGAGGGCGGCGCTGAAGACGACCCAGGAATGGCAGCTCAACCAGTATCTCTCGCAGAAGCTCAATCCCTGGCAGCAGAGCGAAGGACACCTGCCTAGCGAGTTGGATAAACAGGTAATCCACGTGTTTGCCGTGCTGTTCGAGAAATCGGGCTCGCCGTCGCGATACCTCCGGCAGCTTGCCCAGTTCTACAAGGCCACGCACGACTTCCGCTTGCTGGGGTGTCTGGCCGACGGCGTCATCGGGCACACCGCGGGCAAGGTCTATCCCTTCCTTGGCGGCATGCAGTCGGTGCTCTCGGAAATCCGCGACGAGGCGACCGCGGATTCCGTCGTCGAGCACCTTGCTGAAGTCCGCAAGCGGGCGAAGACGGACGTCGACCGCCGGGCACTCGATTTGCTGGAAACTCAGGTGGAACGTCGCGCGGCCGAACTGCTCAACCAACCGGGGCCGCACATCGACGCGGCACTCGCGGCATTGAAGCGGGCGTTCGAGCACGAGTGGTCCGACGGCGAACCGCGCTTGATGGCCGATTTCCTCGCTACCCTCGGGCAGATTACGCCCGAGTCGTTGGCCGCCGAGCAAGTTCGCCAGCTCGAAGTCCTACACGAACGGGCAAAGCGAGGCTCCGAAGACCGGCTGCATATCGCCCGCAGCTTGGCCCGGTCGCTGTGGAGCTACTCGCGGCACGACGAGGCGATCGACCTGCTGGCGGCCGCCTTGACCGAGTTCGAGGAGGCTTCCGGCGGCACGTTGCCCGCGTCGGCCAACGGCGCGATCGGTTCGTTGATTTCCTATCTGGAGACCCGCCACCACTTCACCCGCGGCGAACGGTTTTTGCAGGATCAACTGGCGCACCCGGCCAATCCGCAGCAGACCCTCTGGCTGACGTTGCGACTCTACGAACTCTACGAAGCGGCGATTGCCCGCAGCGGCGAGGTCTCGTTGGGTGGCGGGGCAACGCTTTTCCAGGCCGTGGTCGGCAAGATCCAGGACGACATGGCTACCGACGACAACAACCATCGCCACGCGCTGGTCGTGCGGCTGTGCAGCATCTACCGAACCGCGCACTCGCCCGGTGTCCCCGGCGTGGTCGACAGCTTGAAGGCGTTCGCCTCCGGCCGGTTGCCCGCCGTGTTGCGGCGCCAGACGGACAACTACCAGTCGATGGTCGTCCACGTGGCCGGGACACTCTACACTCTGGCTTCGCCGCGCGACGGCCTGGCGTTTCTGATCGAGCGAATCGAACAGGAGCCGTCCTGGCTGCGATACACCAACCAGGACGGATGGAGCCGGCACGCGTCGCAATTCGCACGCTGGCGTATCGAGGTCGGAGCGCTCGGCGACCTGAAGCCCCGGCTGCTGGCGATCGTGTTGGCCGAGCTGCGCCGCGATCTGCGCTACCGGCAGTCGCGAAATCGCGAGATGTACCACAAGGGACACACGCGCTTCTGGAGCGAGGTCCGCAGTGCCTACGCCCAAACGGCCGAGGAAGTGTACGCCGAGCGGAAGCGGTCGGGCGCGGCCGTGCAGTATATCGCCGAGTATCTCTACCACGGGCTGGACCTGTACGACCGGGCCGTCGAAATCCTGCTGATCGCGCACCACGACAAGCTGCTCGACGAGGGCGGGCAGGCGAAACTGGTCGACTTCCTCCAGGGAACCGACGACTACGGCGAGTCGATCGCCGTGCTGCTGCCGTTGGTGGAGTTGCGTCCCGATCGATTGACCTACCGGGTGGAGCTGATGCGGGCATACTTCCACAGCAAGCGCCCGGCACAACTGGGCGAGTTGTTGAGCCAGACCGACGAGCACTTCCACCAGCAAGGCCGTTGGACCGAGAACGCGATGAACCAACTGGCCTACGGATGCCTGCGGGTCAGGCTGTTCAAAGAGTCGGCCGGTTACTACGAAGAAGCGATCAAGCTGCGCCAGCGAACCGCGCCGAACCGTGGCATCGGCGACGGCACGCTGTCGAACTACTACAAGTATCAGGGCGAGGCCTACGCCGGCGCTGGGAACACGGCCAAGGCCGTCGAGGCGGCCTGTGGTGCGGTCGTCAGTTGGGGGCCAACCCACGGGAATCGGGCAAGTGCCCTGCGGAACCTGGAGCGGGTGCTCGACAACGCGCCGGATCTTGACGACTACGTAGCAACGCTCGACCGGGAGGCCGCCGCGAGCAAGCAGGACAAACCGATCGTCCGCAAGGCACTCGGCCGGGTCTATCGGGACAAGCGGCAGTACGCCAAGGCCGCGGCCCAATTGAAGCTGGCCGTGGAGTTGCAGCCGAACGACCGCGAGACGCACAAGGCGTTGATCGACTGTTACGATCGGCAGAACGACCGGCAGGGGGCGATCCGGCAGACGCTGGCCTCCTTGCAGCTTTCGCGCCGCGATATCGAACTCTACAAGAAGCTGGCCGAACGGTTCGAGCAACTCGAACAGGCGGAGGATTCGGAACGGGCCTACACGTCGATCGTCGAGATGCAGCCGAGCGAATCGGAGAGCCACGCCATGCTGGCCAAGATCCGCCAGATCCAGGACCGCTGGGAGGACGCCGCCGCCCATTGGCGTCAAGTAGCCGAGATCCGCAAGCTGGAGCCGACCGGCCTGTTGAACCTGGCCGCCGCGCTAGTCCATCTCGAGCAATGGGACGAGGCCCAGCAGACGCTAAAGAAACTCCGCGCCCGCGGCTGGCCCTCGCGTTTCGACGAGGAACTGCGGCAGTTACCGGAATTGGAGCGGGCGGTGGAGAAGGGGCGCGGGTAGACGGTCAACAACCTCTTGTTCCCAGGCTCCGCCTGGGAACACACTACACCGGAGGCTCCGCCTCCCAGGCCTTCGTGTCAACGCAGACGTCGACGGGGAAGATTGCCACAAAAAGCACGAAAAACACAAAGAGATAGACTACTTTGGCCGCGCGGGTGGCAAGTCGTTTTACGGCCGTGCTTTTCGTGCCTTTTTGCGTTTTTTGTGGCTAATCTGTCGTTCGTGGGTGGCTGAATCTCGCGGAGCGAGATTGCTACTGTGCAAAACCCGATGAATCGGGTCACTACGAACTCACGGTGCCTTCGCCTGCAAGTCGGCGTTTGGGCTGGTGACGGGGCGGTCGAGCATGGCGTTGGCTTGCGGGTTGTCGATGAAGCGCTCGTTCTGGCCGTCCCATTTCAGCGTCCCGCCGAGCCGAATGGCCAGATGACCCAGGAGACAGGTCGACGTGACGTGATGCCCGACGATGGCCGGTTCCCAGCTTGGTTTGTGCGACTTCACGCTGTCGAGGAAGTCGCGCTTCTCGCTCGTGTAGCGCGGTTCGGGACGGCTGACCAGATCGTACTGTGCCTTGAGCAACGACTCGTCGCTCGCCTTGAAGTGCGAGAACCCGGCGTCGATCCATCCCTTGTCGCCCTCGAACCGCATGTAGGGCTTCTCGGTTCGATAGACGAGTTCGAGGCCGTCGGCGTACTTGTACGTAACGTCGAACTCGAGCAACACGTTCCAGAAACTCTCGGCGTAGGGATAGACGCCGGTTCCGGAAATCTCCACGGGCCACTTTCGGTCGAGCCCCATGCACCAGAGCGCACCGTTGAGCAGGTGGGTTCCCCAGTTGGTAACCATGCCGTCGCAGTAGTTCAGCTTGCGCATCCAACCGGGCCGGCCTCGCAGATCGTGCCGGGGGTGGACGCCGTGGAGCGTGTACGCAATGGCCGGGGCCTGGGTGTCGTCGGCGCCCTGCCAGCGCCGGTAATCCAGTTCCTCGGGGACGGGCATGTCCGGCTGCGGCTTCAACGGAACGTCCGACTCGGGGACGCATGCGTAGACCTTATGGATATTGCCCAATGCGCCGCTTTGCACGATGCTGTACGCGCGACGCGCCGGCGCACCGACGCGGAACTCGCTGTCGACGCGGAAGATGCGGTCGTGCTGCTTCGCGGCGTCGCGTAGTTGCTGGCCTTCGCGGATGGTGCGAATCACCGGTTTCTCGAGCGCGACGTCCTTGCCGGCCTTCATGGCGTCCAGCGCCATCTTCGCGTGCCAGTGGTCGGGCGTGGAGATCATCACGGCGTCGA
>JABMRB010000278.1 GCA_013202865.1 Candidatus Nealsoniibacteriota bacterium
CCCCCCGACTGCGTCGGGGGGATAAGAACCCGAGGGGGGTAAGAACCACTATCAACCGCGATACTATCAACCGCGATACTATCAACCGCGATATGGATCAGCGCGAAAACAACGAACGTGCCGGTTAGAGGGCTGCCGGGTCTTCTCGACGACGGGTTGGGTGGTAGTGAACCGACACGTGACGGAGATACTCGACGTTGTCGTGCAGCGTTTGTTCCACGCGGCTGGCGATCTCATCCCCGGCAGCAACCGTCAAGTTTCCGTCGATGCCAATCGTCACGCTCACGAGCATGTACAGCCCGATCCGGTGTACGACCATCTCTTCAACCCGTTGCACGCCGTCAACCGTAGCGACCAGTTCGCGGATTCGGCGGTCGACCTTCTTGTCGGGCAGGATTTCCATCAGGTTGTCCGACGACTCGCGAATGATCGTTACGCCCGTGTAGAGAATCACCAGTGCCACCAGCGCTGCGGCCGCCGGATCGACCCACACGTACCCCGCCCGCCCCAGCACGATGCCGACCGTGGCGGTGACGATCGTGAAGATATCGTTGCGGTGGTCGCGTGCCAGGGCCAGCACGGCGATGCTCTGCGTTTGCCGGGCCGTACGATAGGTGAAGGCGGTCAGGGCAACCTTCAACACGACGGTGAGCAAGGCCACCCAGAGCGCCAGCACCCCCGGCAGGTCCAGATCACTCGCATCGGAACGCAGGTAGTCGTACACCTTCTCGATCGCCGTCCAGAAGACGGCCACACCCGTGGTTACCACAAACGCGCCGACAATCACCGCGGCGATCCCCTCCAACTGCCGATGGCCGAACGGATGCTCGCGGTCGGGCGGCTTGCCGGCTAGCCCCATAAAAATCCGCACGATCACGAGGTAGACCACGTCGGACGTGGAGTTGATCCCGTCGGCCAGCAACGCCGGACTGTGGCCGACGATACCCACGCTGGTCTTCAGCGCCGCCAGCAGCACGTTGGCCGCCAGGCCCAGGTTAATCGCCAGCAGGTTCTTTCGGTCGTTGTTACTGGGAGTCACTGTATTACTGGGAGTCACTGTCGTTTCCGAGTGCATTTCGTCCGTCCATTCTCGTTATCTCACTGCAAAGTATACATTCGCGGGCAATCCGTTCAACGGGGATTGGACTCTTTTTCCGGGCAACACCCCTCTGGGGGCCTGTTTCCTTCGGGGGTCCGGTCGGGTATTCTATTGATAGGCAAGAAGATCCCAATCTAGGAGGAAAACGATGCACGCAATCAACCGTTCGATGTCCGTTGCACTCTTGGCTGGCCTGATGCTTTGCAGCGCAGGGCCCGCAATGAGCCAAGACGGTTCCCAGAAAAAAGCGGAACCCACGTATCAAAAACAGGCGGAGATTTATGTCCTCTGCGGAACGTCGTTTCGCTCGCCGATGGAGGAGATTATCAAGCAATACAAGAAGGCGAGCGGTTCTTCGGTGCTGATGGTGTTTGGCGGCTCGGAAGACCACCTACCCAAAGTCAAGCTCAAGGCGACCGGCGACGTCTACGTTACGCATACGCCCTACATGCAATACACCAAGGAGGCCGACGCCCTGCTCCGCGAAGTGCCAGTCGGGTACCTCGCCCCGGTGCTGGTCACTCGCAAGGGAAACCCCAAGAAGCTCAAGAAGTTCGACGATCTGGCCCAGCCGGGCCTTCGCGTCGTGTTGCCCAACCCGAAGTACTCGACTTGCGGCGAAATGGTCGAGAAGCTGTTGCGTAAGAAGGGGATCGAAGCGGCCGTGATGAAGAACGTCGGCAACGATCTGGTCCGTCACCATTCGATCGTCGGCAATCACGTCAAGCTTGGCGCCCGGGACGCGGGCATCATGTGGAACGGCGTAGCCAACGGCTTCCGCGACTCGATCCAGATCGTCTCGATCCCCTACGAATACGAGGCCGAGATTCGCGTGGCCGTAATGGGTCTCTCCTACACGAAGAATCGCAAGGCCGTCGAGCAGTTCCTCGATTTCGTCGAACAGCGCGGAAAGAAGGTTTTCGCAGAGTTCGGGTATGTGAAGTGAAAGGATTTGGGATTTGGGATTTGGGATTTGGGATTTGCCGACGACGAGAAGCTGGTGCCGTGTGTTTAGCGGTTGCCGGTACGGCGACGCATTATTGCTTGTACTCGTCATCTTCACCTTCGGTTGTGGGGCCGACACACCGCGGTTGTATTGCGGGGCCGGCATCCGGCCACCGGTCGCGGAACTCGTCGAGAAGTTTGAACAAGAGCACGGTGTTACCATCAAGGTCGACTACGCCGGCAGCGAGGTGTTGCTCAGCCGTATCAAGCTCAGCGGCAAGGGCGACCTCTACATGCCCGGCGACGTCCACTACGTCGAACAGGCCAAAGAGGCAGGCTTGATCGCCACCAGCGAACCGGTCTGCTACTTCGTGCCCGTGATCCTCGTCCAGAAGGACAACCCCAAAAAAATCCACACGCTCGACGATCTCACGCGAGCGGACGTCAAGGTCGGGCTGGGCGACCCGAAGGTCTGTGCGATCGGTCGCAAGGCGTCGAAGATCTTCGTCAAGAACGAAATCGACGAAGAGAAGGTCAACGTAAAGTACCGCTCGGCAACGGTCAACAACCTGGGGACGCAGATCAAGTTGGACGTGCTCGACGCGGTGATCGTCTGGGGCGCCACGGCCGCCTATTTCGCCGCCGACGCCGAGGTGGTGACCATCCCACCCGAGAAAAACGTGATCTCCAAGGTTGCCGTCGGCGTGCTGAAGTCGGCCAAGCATCCCGAACTGGCTCGGAAGTTCGTCGAGTTTATCACCTCCGAGCGGGGGCAGGCCGTCTTCAAGAAGCACCACTACACGCTAACCGAGCCCAAGTGACTGGCCTGTGCCACTGCTTGTTCCTTGGGCCGCTGGCGGGGCCTTTCCCCGCAGTCTATAATAAACCTAAACCGTTCGTCGGGTCCCGCCGCTACTGGATCGCGGCCGGCCCCGATTGTCTTCCCCCTTTGCTCAGGAACGTCGCAGCGTGAGCCACCCATTATTGAGCGAAACACGCACCGCTTCGCCGGTGATCGGCATCCGCGGCCGGCTCTTCGCCGCGTCGATGCTGGGGTTCGTCGCGTTGTTCGTGGTCGGGCTGGTGGGACTCTTCGCCGCCGATATCAGCTACCTCGACGCCGACGCCTTCAGTCGCGTGTTGCGATCTGAAGATTTCCGCTCGGCAATCTGGCTTTCGATCTGGACGACCGTCGTGACCACGGCCATCGGGCTGCTGTTCGCGATCCCCATGGGCTACGCATTGAGCCGCTACCGGTTTCCCGGTCACGCCCTGGTCGATTCGATCATCGATCTGCCGATCATCCTCCCGCCGCTCGTGCTGGGGCTGTCGCTGCTGGTCTTCTTCTTCCAAACCTTCGTCGGACGCTGGATCCATTCCAATGTAATCGAGTTCGCCTTGCAACCGCAAGGGATCGTGCTTTGCCAGTTCCTCGTCTCTGCGTCGTTCGGCATCCGCGCGATCAAGCTGACGTTCGACGGGATCGATCCGCGGTTCGAACACGTGGCGATGACGCTCGGGTGTACGCGTGGCGGCGCGTTCTTCCGGGTCGCGCTGCCGATGGCGCGGCGCGGGATTGTCGTCGGCGGTATCCTGATCTGGACCCGGGCCGTGGGGATCTATGCCCCGTTGCAGATCTTCGTCGGCGACGTACCCGGCGAAACGGCCGTCCTGCCGACGGCCATCTTCCTGGAGACGTCCACCGGCGATATCGAAGTCGCGTTGGCTGCCGCCCTGTTGATGCTCGCCATGGCAACCGTGGCCCTGGTGATCGTCCGTGTCGTAGGACTCGCCCAACGATGATCCGCATCCAGAACCTCAACTACGCCGTCGGGAACTTCGCCCTGCAGGACGTCTCCCTGCACGTTGAGCCGGGCGAGTATTTCGTGCTGCTAGGGGCCACCGGCTCGGGTAAGACGCTGCTGATCGAGTCCCTCTGCGGATTGAATCGAATCGACTCGGGACGGATTTCCATCGACGGCGTCGACGTCACCGCCGTGGAGCCCCGCCGCCGCGGCATCGGCTACGTGCCGCAGGACTACGCCCTGTTCTCCCACAAGACGGTCCGCGAGAACGTCCGCTTCGGCGTCAAACTTCAGCCCTCGGCCGATCGCGAGCGCTTGTCCATCGACGACGACCCGCCCGAAAAGACGGTGATGGAGATGGTTGGCGTCTCACATCTGGCCAAGCGGTCGATCCGCGGGCTATCCGGCGGCGAGCGGCAACGTGTGGCGCTGGCCCGTGCGTTGGCAATCCGGCCCAGAGTGTTGCTGCTTGACGAGCCGGTCAGTGCGCTGGACGAACAGACCCGCGATACGATCTGCCGCGAATTGAAACGCTTGCAGCGAGACTCGCACACCACGACCGTCCACGTCTGCCACAATTTCGCCGAGATGCTCACGCTGGCCGATCGCGTGGGGATCATCGACTCCGGACGCATCCTCCAGACGGGTACGCCACAAGAGATCCTCCAGCGGCCGGTCTCCGCCCGGGTTGCCCAATTTGTCCGCGCCGGAAACCTGCTCACCGCCAACGCGAAATCTGCCGGCCGCCGCGTGGAGTTGACCTGCGACGGCGGCTTGCGGTTGACGGCCGCCGTGGCCGATCCGCCGGCCCCCGACGGGAAGGTGACCGTGATGTTGCGGCCGGAGAACATCCAACTCGGCGCGGCTGTGCCCGAAAACGTCGCCGCCGATACGACCGTCATCGAGGCAGCGGTTCGCGACGTGCTCGATTTCGGGCCCACGGTCAAGGTAACCGTCGCCGTGGATGCGACCGTCGAGTTGCACGTCTCGCTCGGAAAGAAGGAATACAACATTCACCCGATCAACACCGGTGAGCACGTGTTCCTAACCGTCGCCCCAGAGGACGTCCACGTAATGCCCCAATAGCCGTTCGCGGCTTCGCCATTCCCCAAAGAAAATGATCTTCAACATGAACAAACCGATCCTCATCACCGTCGCCGTCTCGCTCACCACCGTCGTGGCCGTCGCACTGATCGCCTTGCTCGGCTCTTCTCCCCAGGCCGCCGCCGACACCACGTCGCCCGGCGATTGGCCGCAGTGGCGTTACGACGCCGGCCGTGGGGGCGTAGCGCCGAAACCGCTGCCGGGGGACTTGCACCTGCAATGGACCCGCCAACTGGCCCCGCCGCGCCCGGCCTGGCCCGAGAGTCAGCCGTCGCTACGGTTCGACGTCTCCTACTCGCCGGTGGCCGCCGGAAAGCTCTTGTTCGTTCCCTCGATGGTTACCGATAGCGTGACCGCCTACGACACCGAGTCGGGCAAAGAAGCGTGGCGATTCACCACCGACGGCCCGGTTCGCTTTGCCCCGATCGTGCATGCCGACCGCGTCTACTTCGGTTCCGACGACGGCCACCTCTATTGCGTCGACGCAGTCAACGGGAATCTCCGAGGGAAGGTTCGCGGCGGACCGACCCAGCGCAACGTGTTGGGAAACGAACGCGTGATCTCCACCTGGCCGGTCCGCGGCGGGCCCGTGCAGTTCGACGGAAAGGTCTACTTCACCGCCGGCATCTGGTCGTTCATGGGTGTCTTCGTCCGGGCGATCGACGCCAAGACGGGCAGGACCGTGTGGACCAACAGCCGCGAGGGCGCGACCTACCAGATGCACCCGCACGACAGCGAGGCCTTCGGCGGCCTCGTCCCGCGCGGACACCTCGCCGCCACCGAGCACGGCGTCGTCGTACCCGGCGGCCGCACGCCCCCGGGATGCTTCGACCCGGCCACCGGCAAGCTGGTCTCGTTCCAGTACATCAAGAAGGGCGGCCGCGGCTGGGAGATCACCGCCCGCGACCGGTGGTACTTCACCAACGGCGTGATGGTCTCCATGGCCGACGCTCGCCAGGTAGCCGCCTCGCCGGCCGTGCTGCACGACGCCGAGTCGATCTACGGCATGGACGCCCGCGGCATCTTCGCCCGGCCGTTGCAGCCCGGCAAACAGCCGGGCGAAGAGCACTTGTGGAAGCTTTCCGGCACCGACCGGCCGCAGCGGCTGTTCCTCAAGGCCGGTTCGCAGTTCGTTGTCGGCGGGCCGGGTAACGTCGCCCTGATCGAAGCCGAACCGGGCGGCGGCAAGGGCGACGTCGTTTGGAAAGGCTCGTTCGACGGCACGCCTTGGAACGTGCTGGCCGCCGACGGCAAGTTGTTCGTCGTAACCGTCGAAGGATGCATCTACTGCTTCGGTGCGAATTCCGCAACGCCCAAGACCTACGCCGCTCCCGTCGGAAAGACCCAAGCTGGACCCGCCACGGCAACCGCTCGCAAAATCCTCGACGCTGCCAAGGTGTCCGGCGGCTACGGCGTGATCTACGGCGTCGGCAACGGAGAACTGGCCGACGCCCTGCTACACGCCTCGACGTTGCGCCTGATCGTCGTCGACCCGGACGCCAAGAAGATCGAAGCCTTCCGCCGCCGAATGCAGGACGCCGGGCTCTACGGCACCCGCATCTCCGCACACGTGGGCACTCCGGCCACGTACCGCCTGCCGCCGTACATGGCCTCGCTAGTTGTCGCCGATGAGCTTGATTCCTCCGGCATCAAGGCCGCGTTCAACGTCCTGCGGCCCTACGGAGGCACCGCCTGGATCAAGTCCGACGCCAAGCAACTCGCAGCAGCCGTCGAGAAAAACGGTCTGGTAGGCGCAAAGGTTAGCTCGGCCGGCGACGGCCTGACGCTGCTGATTCGCGAAGGGGCTTTGCCGGGGGCCGCCGATTGGACGCATCAGTACGCCGACGCAGCAAACACCGTCGTCTCCCGGGACCGCCGGGCCAAGGCACCGCTGGGGGTGCTCTGGTTCGGCAACGGCCCGGCCAACGACGATGTCCTGCCGCGCCACGGCCACGGGCCCTCGCCGCAGGTCGCCGCAGGGCGGCTCGTGATCGAAGGAGCCGACATGCTCCGCGCTCGCGATATCTACACCGGGCGACTGCTCTGGCAGAATAATCTGCCGGGCCTGGGAACCTTCTACGACAACACGAGCCATCAACCGGGTGCAGGCGAAATCGGCAGTAACTACGTCACCACCGCCGATACGGTCTACGTGGTCTACGGCGACGCGATCCTGGCGCTCGACGCCGCCACCGGCAAACAACTCGATCGATTCATGCTCGAGCCGACTGCCGAGAACCCGAAACCGAACTGGGGATACGTCGCCGCTTACGACGATCTGTTGATCGCTACCTCCACGCCGGTCGTGCTCGTCGGCGGAAAAGGCAAGGACAACGGTAAGAGCAAGACGACCGACAAGCTCGTGGGCTACGACCCGTTGATCCGGCGCAACGCCGACTGGAAGTACGTGGCCGGCACCGACCCCAAGGACGAGTGGATCGCGGTCGATTTCGACGATAAGTCGTGGAAGACCGCACCGGCCGGCTTCGGCTACGGCGACGACGACGACAAAACCACGCTCGACATGCGCAACAAGTTCACCCGGGTCTACATCCGCAAGCAGTTCGACGGCAAAGCGGCGATGAACTCTTCCGAGATGGCGCTGTCGATCAACTACGACGACGCCTTCATCGCGTATCTCAACGGCAAGGAGGTGCTGCGCGTCGGCGTCGGCGGGCGCGGCAAGACCGCCTCGAAGATCGTCTCGCACGAGGCCGACGGGCACGAGATGTTCCCCATCGACGGCTTCCGCAAGCTGTTGCAACCGGGCAAGAACGTGCTCGCGCTGGAAGGACACAACATCGATCTCGACAGCAGCGACTTCAGCCTCGATCCCTACCTCGTCATCAAGCAGACCGGCGGCGAGAACGGCCAGCCCCCCAAACCGGGCCCCGCAGCGAAACCGTTCGGCCGGTTCTTCACGCCCACAAAATACTCTTCGGCCAGCCGGCGGCTAGTGGTGATGGATCGCACCTCCGGTGAAGTCCGCTGGCAACGCGACGCCAAGTACGGATGGCGCCACAATAACATCGCCGTCGCCGGCGGCAAGCTCTTCTGCATCGACGGGCTGTCGAAGGCCAAGCAGAATTCGCTCAACCGCCGCGGCCAGCTCGGTGCCGGATACGCGCCCAAGCTGCTCGCGCTGGACCTGCAAACCGGCGACGAAATCTGGAGCACCGAGGAAGACGTCTTCGGCACGTTCCTGAGTTACTCGCAAGAACACGACGTCTTGTTGCAGGCCGGCAGCGCCGCACGCGACCGGGCTACCGACGAATCGGCTACCGGTGCAATCGCTTACCGCGGCGCCGATGGCGACGTGCTATGGAAGGACTTGCAGCGCACGATCGTCGGGCCCTGTCTGTTACACGGCGACACGATCATCACGCAAGGCCCCGCCTTCGAGCTCATGACCGGCAAACCCAAGACCCGCCGTCACCCGTTGACCGGTCGGCCGTTGCCCTGGAACTTCGCACGCAACTACGGCTGCAACACGATCATCGGCAGCGAACACCTGCTGACGTTCCGCTCGGCGGCCGCCGGATACTTCGACCTCGAGCGCGACGGCGGCACGGGCAACTTCGGCGGATTCAAGTCGAGTTGCACGTCGAACTTGATCGTCGCCGGCGGACTGCTCAACGCGCCGGAATACACGCGAACCTGTACGTGCAACTATCAGAACCAGACCTCGTTGGCATTGATCCACGATCCGAACGTCGAGACCTGGACGTTCAACGCCATGGAGTGGGACGGCCACCCGGTCCGCCGCGTGGGGATCAACTTCGGCGCCCCGGGCGACCGGCGAACCGACGACGGCACACTCTGGCTCGACTATCCCAGCCGCGGCGGCACCTCGCCCGACCTGCCGTTGGAGATCAAGGCCGAGCGGGCTCGATACGTCCTTCATCACAGTTCTCTGATCCGGGCCGACTCGGCCGACGGAGAACTCGCATGGGTCGCTGCCTCGGCGGTGGAGGACCTCCGGTCGCTGACGCTCACCTTGGCCGACGACGAGAAGCCGCGCAAGTACACCGTCCGCCTGCATTTCGCCGAATTGGCGGGCGCCGCCTCGGGCGACCGCGTCTTCGCCGTGGCCGTGCAAGGCCACCAGGTCGAGAAGGCCCTGGACGTTGCCAAACAGGCCGGCGGACGTAATCAAGCACTGGTCGTGGAAGTGCCCGGTGTCGAAGTTTCCGGAAAACTGAAACTTTCCTTGCAGCCAGCCGCCGGAACCAATCTCCCGCCGGTGCTCTGTGGAGTTGAAGCGGTGGCCGAGGGATGGTAACTTAGAATCATCACCAGCGCGGAACTGCTTGCCGCCCGCGGGGTTTATTAGTTGGATAGCGCCAACACCAGCAGGAGCGAACTACGTGACCGAACAGAGCAACCGGCAAGCCACCCCGCCACAACAAATCAACGGACTGACCAATCCTTACCCGCACCTGTTCCGCCTGATGCACTGGTTGCTCTGGCCGAGCTTCATCGTCCTCGCACTCACCGGGTTCAGCCAGCACGCGATCTCCTCGCCCGACTGGTCGATGTTCGACGGGCGGCTGCCGAGTTGGTTTTGGCAGGGCCGCGTGCATTTGATCCACTCGGTGGCCTCGTTGATCTACTTCCCGGCGATTCTGCTCGCCGCGTGGATGTACTGGCGCCGTCCGGCCGGTTATCGCCGCACGCACGTTATCCTACTGGTCGGCGGACTGGCCGTTGCCGTCAGCGGCGTATTGCTGTTGAGTTGGTTGGTGCCGCCGGCAGCGAGGGACGCTGTGCCGTCGGCCGTTTACGTCACGGCCCGATGGGTCCACTTCGTCGGCGGATTCTTCATTCTGCCGATCGCTTTGGTCTGTCACGTCTGGGGAGGCGTAACCCGCTTCCGGTTTGGGCTGCGTCGCGTATTCGCCCCTTGGCAAGAGCCCAGTTGGGCGGCATCGCTCTGCTTTCTGTTGGTGGCCGCGATCACGACCCCGCTGATCCTCAGCGGCCTGCCGATCCCTCCGCCGTGGCGCGATCTGGTCGCCGAGAAGTACGATGGCGACACGGCCGATCTGGCCGCCTTGCCCTGGGACGACGCTGCGCCGCTGGAGATCGAACTGACCGGCGGCGTCGGGTTCGACGGCGGGCGGACCACCGTTACCTTGCGGGCGATGTACGACGACGATGAGCTGTTCGTCCGCGCCGAGTGGCTCGACCCGACCGAAGACCGCCGCTATCAACCCTGGCAGCGCACGGACGACGGCTTCAAACAACTGGTGACCGTCTCCGACGACGAGAACCATTACTACGAAGACAAGTTCTCACTGCTCTTCCCGGCCGAGCCCGACTGGCAGTTCAACGCATTCGGCTGTGCGGCCCATTGCCACGGCGGCGCCGGCGAGGTCGACCACAAGTACGGCTACAAGGGCTGCGACCGGATCGTCGACGTCTGGCACTGGAAGGCCACCCGAACCGACCCCTGCGGTCAGGTCGACGACAAGTTCTGGTCCAAGCTCGAACTGGCGCGCAAAGACGGCGGCCGACACGGCGACACCAAGGATTCCGGCGGTTACAAGAAGAACGTCTCCGAAGACAAGACCGGGCCGACGCATTTGCCCCGCGACCCGGGCCAGGTTCGCTACGGCATGATCGCGGCCGAAGGTGCGGTCGAGATCGACTCCGAAGAGGGCGCACGGATTCTCGCCGACATTCCGACTGGCGCGATCATCCCGAGCATCATCGCCGCAGCAGCCACCGGCGACCGTGGCGACGTATCGTGCATCTCCAAGCACGCCGCCGGCCGTTGGCAACTACTGATCCGCCGCAAGCTCGACACGGCCCAAGCTGCGATAGACGACCGCCCCACCGACGTCACCTTCACGCCCGGCAACGCCTACCCCTTAGGCTGCGCCGCCTTCGACAACAGCTCCAAACGCCACGCCTATGGTTTGACGCCTTGTCGGTTGGTGTTGAAGAAGTAGGTCCAGCGAGCCGCCGGGTTTACCCCGGCGCGGACGGGCGCGGGGGTAAACCCCGCGGCTCGCTTC
>JABMRB010000279.1 GCA_013202865.1 Candidatus Nealsoniibacteriota bacterium
CATTCCGCAACTACCGCACCCGCATCCTCTTCTACTGTGGCAAACTCGATCTCCCACCCACCGTACCTGAAATTACCCATTAAGTTTCCTGAAGAACCCCTTTCTGAAAGACTCGTGCCCCACGCAAGTATAGCTTACACGAGGTGGCGCGGGCCGATGAGACGGTTCGCCCAGCGCGACGGCCCTACTTTCCTCACAACCGGATTACTGGGAAGAAGAGCTTGGCCGCGCGTCGTCACGCACATGCTCGTGATGGTATCGGGCAGCAGGACGACGGGCAGCCCAACCCCGAGCGCGACGAAGGAGGCGGAGCCTCGAAGACAGTGGGTGCCGTGGCGGAGCCCGGGCACCAGGTGTTTTCGGAAAAACGCTCCGGTGACAACGTCACAAGAGGACATGTGGCGACGAAGAAACCTGTCTTCTCGTCGGCGCGGTGGCTGACGGCTGTGACCGACCGGCGGTTCGCTGGCCATGGAAGCGTTATCCCATCGGGCAAGGGGCGTCACGATCCTCCGGTTGCTGCGCCGGCTGCCGGACTCCGGCACGATGCTGGGGCGTGTTCGCAGCGCCCGGGGAGGCGGAGCCTCGAAGACAGTGGGTGCCGTGGCGGAGCCCGGGCACCAGGGGAAACGAGTCGTGGCCACAGACGGGGACGTCGGTAGCAGGCAAACGTGACGAACTGGGCATGCAACTCGTCATCGTAGATACATCGTTTGGACATTGCCGTGTTGTCGCACGGTCACACGAGCAGTACAATCCTCTTGTTGCGATGCAACACGGACACATTTGCCGAATGAGCGTGTCAAGTGGCAGCGTTCTTTGCGGCAAAGTGTCCGTGCCACCCGCGAAAACACGACGAACGTCGTTGAAACTGGCTTGTACAACCTGACCAAAGACGAGGCGCCGTGCCTGATCCACTTTGGCAACGAGCGCACCGAGCAGTGGCTGTTGGTGCGATTACAGAAGCCCGACACCGCCGGCAATTAACTCTTTTGTTCGACGAGGGCTGGAACAAGCTACGCGAGACCATCTTCGAGAACCAGAAGAAGCTCGGCGTGATCCCGCAGAACGCCAAGCTCACGCCCTGGCCCAAGGACCTCCTGAAGGAGTGGGATCAACTCAATGACGACGAGAAGAAGATGCCGGCATTGGGGGGCGGGGCTCGTGCCCAAACGCACGGGCAGTCTCATCACCAGCCAGCTCAATCACGCGAGTCACGAAGGCTCAGGTGTTGGACGAGTTGAATCCGGGGCGCTGGCCAACTTGCGCGATTGTGTCGATTGTGAAGGGTGGGACCCCGCGTTTTCGATTCGATCCATCCTCTCGGTGTGATGCCTCAAATCGCGCGAGACGATACAAGTAACATGCCGTGTTGTCAATCATACTGCGCTCATGGAGGAGCTGGCTGTGCGTCGAATCCTACTCAGTCTTGCCTTGTGTCTTCCATTGTTGGGGATCGTCCCTGCCACGGAAGCGGCAGATGAATGCCTTGGCTGTCGCGAGTATCTGACCGGGGACCTGTTCGGCGTTCGCCCCGGGCTGGCGGAGCACGGGGTCGTGGCCGATCTTCAGTTGACACAGTTCTACCAGGGCGTGGCCGATGGGGGAGCGAACCAGACGGACAATTACGGCGGTAAGCTCGATTACTTCTTTACCTTCGCCAAGGGCTTCGCTGTCCTGCACGCCGAAACTCGCTTCGGCGAAGATGTGGTTCTCGATGCCGCTGGGTTGGCGCCGGTCAACTCGAACATGCTCTATCCAGGACTGGAAAACACCACCGCCATCACCGGTCTACAGTTTAACCTTCCTCTCACATCCGATCGGGAGTGGATTGGTACCTTCGGTAAGATCAACACGTTGGATCTGTTCAACACGCTTTACCCGCAAACGGGGCGAGGTGTTGACGGTTTCATGAACGGGGCCGCCTACCTGCCGCTGACCCTCCTCCGCACGCTTCCGTTATCGTTTCTCGGAGCTGGTGCCTTGAAAATACATGAAGGGCAAATCCAAGGCGGCCTGATGGTCTACGACAGTCACAATTCGACGACGACGAGCGGGTTCGACAACCTGTTTGACAACGGGGCGAATGTTACCGGTTTGTGGCGGTTCTTCAGCGAGTTTGGTGGCTTGCCAGGTTCGCATTTGTTTCTCGGAACTTGGGCAAGCGGGGACTACACGGTACTGGACCGAATGGATTGGGTGTTCATCCCCGGAGTCGGCCTGGTCGCACCGCGGGAATCCGGCTCTTGGAGCCTGCTCTACATCCTGGAACAGAAATTGTGGGTCGATCCGTGCTGCGAGAAGCGGAGTATCGGCTTAATGAGCCAGTGGGGTCTCGCCGACCCGAAGACGAGCCCGTACGCGTGGTGCTGCAATGTATCGCTGCAGGCACAGGGGCTCGTCGCAGGTCGCGAGCAGGACACGATGGGCGCGGGCTACTTCTACAGCGGCCTGAGCGGCGACTTGAAGGATCTGTTCGGCCCGGTACTCCCGCTGAACGACTTACAGGGCGTCGAACTCTATTACAGCGCCGCCATCACGCCCTGGTTCCACCTGACTGCCGACGTGCAATTCGTCCAGCCCGGCATTTCAGCAAACGACACGGCCGTCGTGTTGGGACTGCGTGGCAAGATCGATCTCTAAGCCACTTCCCGATCTCGCGAGACAGCGCTTCCTTGTCCGGTTGTGCGACGCCGGGAGCGAATCCTACCGATCCGGCTAACCCATGTGGCTGCAAACGTCAGCAGCCCGTGCCCCCGCCGGACGCCCTCGACACGGCGACCGCGCCGCTTTATATTGACTTGACGGCCTTAGGTTTACCCACATTGTTTTCGCTTGGCGGCGAGGTAGCCGTCGAGCATGAGTTGTAGTTTTGTCCAGCCTCGCCAGAGGACGAGCCAGCCTGGCCGGTGATCACGTCGCCGGTTTTGGTGGCCGCCGAGGCGGG
>JABMRB010000280.1 GCA_013202865.1 Candidatus Nealsoniibacteriota bacterium
AACAAATGCAGCGGCACTACTTCGATTATCTGAAGGCCCATCTGTCATTTCCCTTCAAGGCCGAGTATTGGCCTGCAACGGCCCTCGGACCAAGCGAGAGCGGTGAGGTTACGGTTATTGGGTTTGCCGATCCTCCGCTGGATCGGAAGGAGGGCATCGTGTGTCAGGCCCGCAAGGGAAAGCACGAAATCCAAGTCCCCTTGGCGGGTCTACATGTTGGGGAGGATGATCCGAACTTGCAGCATGTCGAAGATTACACCTACTGGTTGTGGGAGGTTCAGGACTACGATGACGAGGCTGAGGAGATGCCTGAGTTCCCCATCGGCACCGTGGCGTTCTACGGCCCTGACGACAAGACCACCACCAAAATCGTTGCGGGTGTCATCTTGGAAGAAGATGCCGAGGCGATTATCGAACGATGGGTGGCTACTGATGTGACGACGAACCCCAAGGTGCAGCGGGAGATGGACAGGTTCTTCAAGAAGCACGGAGTCAAGAAGGTTGGCATGAGTGAGGGAAACATGGGATGCCCACACGAAGAAGGGGAGGATTTCCCGGAAGGTGAAGACTGCCCGTTCTGTCCGTGGTGGAAGGGAAAGCAGGGATCGGCGAGGCAGGAGTAGCGTTCAGAGTGGAACACCAGGATCGAGAAACTCATTCACGGAGGAACCGCAGATAGGATGGGGATGACTGATGTGGCAGTGGAGCGAACATCTGAAACTCGGTAAGTCGGCGGCATTCGTCAAGCGGGATCTTCGCCGCTTGCCGCTGACCGAAGCCGAGTTCGAGGCGGATTTCTTTCTCGACCCTGAATTCTCCAGCAAACGCCAAGAACGCTGGATGGGTATGGTCATCGAGAGGGAGTTTGGTGACGTGTTGGCGATGGAAGACGTGCGATTGCCACCGCCCACAGTCAATGCCCTTGCCTCCCTATTATCCCAGGCCATGCTCCGACCATTGAATGAGGGAGAGCGTCAGCGTCCCAACACGGTCTATCTTCGAGATCGTCCCCAGTGGCAGGAATTGTTGCCCCATCTCCAGCAGCTTGGGATGGCAGTTGTCACGGGTGACGAGTTGCCCAGATTTGATGAAGCGGTTGTCGAGTGGATGCAGCAGACGAAGACGGACAGGAAACCGCCCTCCGCAGACGAGATCAAGGCCGCTCTCAATCGTCCGTTCCCAGCGAGGAAACGCACCCGGCATGAGGCGGCGATGACCTTATTGGAATGGACGGACGGGATGCTGAAGGGAGCTTACCCCAAACGACACGCACCTGTTCCGTCCTACGACCCGATGACCACGGTGTCGATCCACCTGACTGCCGAGGAACTGAGGGCGATCATCACCGAGACGGACATAGCCAAAACAAAGAAACTTCGCCCACGGCTGGAAGCGGTGGTTGAGGCGGAGCGGGTTGATTTATCCGTGGATGAGTGGGGCACGGTCTGTTTCGCCCTTTGCGGTGTGAGGGCCAAAGGGGTTCGAGTCGGCAAACATTTGCTGAGGATTGCTATCAAGATTGCCAACCGGCTGGCTGAGGCGTTGGATATTGACGGCCCGGCTACTTGGTTGGAGAAAAAGTGCCGGTGAGAACGACGGCTCGATGGTCGTCCTTGAGCAAACACCCCTCAGGCAGTTTTCCAACCCGCCGCCGAAGCTCGAACCCATTGCCAACCTCCTGGGGCTCCCCTTGCCAATTCCTCTCCAAAAGTGTGAAATAGCAGCAAACTTACTCGCCAAGGAGGACGACAATGCCGCAACGCAAACAAATCAAGCCCGGTGAAAAGGTCGGTCTGAAACTCACCGCCGCAGAGCGGAAGCTCATTCTGAATGACCTGATTGGTGTAGACCAGGAACATGTCCAGGCCATTCAGGACACGCCGCTAGGGAAGCCTGTCTATTTCACTCTCTGTGAACTAGATGGACTGAGTGGCAGCATTGCTGCCGAAGCCAATCACACGACGGACAAGACGTTGGAGAAGAAACTGGACCGGGTTTTCGATAAGATTCAGCGATTGCTGGACCAGTATACGGATGAAGAACCTGCCCCCGCCCTGAAAGTGTTCTCGCCGTCAGATGATGCTGACCCTGAGGGAGCGGTCAATATCGCCGAGTTTGCTGCTGGCGTCTTGTCGATGGCGGACAGAAAGGAGCCAAAAGGTCGTCCAAAGCTCAGCCGCACACAGACAGTCAAGGTGAAGTTCACGAAGCCCCAGCGGACGGCAATCCTTGAACTGACGACCGTGAAGGAGCCGCTGAGGACTCTGCTGGATGTCGAATCGAAAGGACCTCGGAATTTCAAGCTGATGGTCAATGATTTGGCATCATTGTGTTTCGCCATATCGGAGGCATTATTGGATGCGGAAAAGAAGGACGAAGTGAAGCTGCTCAGT
>JABMRB010000281.1 GCA_013202865.1 Candidatus Nealsoniibacteriota bacterium
ACCGAAACCCTCGTGAAGCTATCAGGTAAAACTGCTCCAACACTTCGTCGTTGGTCAGTTCGAGGTGATACACCAGGCAACGAGAAAGCAGCGCCCGAAATGCCTCTCCTTTGGGGATGGAGTTCGCGCAGATGATGACGCGGCTCTCGAATGCGAAGGACACCGGCATTTCCAGCTTGACGCTGGTTGTGTAGGTAGTGTCCGTCGGAAAAGTGGTCGTTTGGTGGTGGAGGATGGGCGAAGCGTTGGCCGGGACGGAGTGAAGATAGGCCTGGTACGTGCTCGGATGATCGCAAGGCACACGAATTGCCGCTGGTGGTGGCGGGTTCCAACGCGCAAGGCGGCCTTGACGCGCAGCGGTTGTGCAAGGTCGAAGGACCAAGAAGGAAACGGTCGAAAGCAAAGCGACCGTGGCGACTTACGCGGCCGCCTGCTTGCGTCGCGATTGGGCTGCTTGGCTGGTGGCGTCTTGGCGGGCGATCAACAGCTTGCCCAGCACGTGAAGGTTGCGGCCGAGCATGCCCAGTTGCACGTATCGCCGGAAGCCCCGTTCACTGCGGTCGCGACAGCGGGCCAGGCCGTTGCCCGCCTGCAACGCGCCGATGGCCGATTCGATGCCCGGATGCCGCTGGCGGGCCTGGCGAAACGCGATCGTGGCCTCCGCCTCTTGTTGGCTGGCCTGATGAACCCCGGGCATGGGCAGACAAGGTTCGGCGACAATCTGCGCCAGTTCGCGTTGGTTCTCCGGCGAATGAAAACCGCGGTCGAAGGACGCCCGGCGAATGCGTTGCTGCAAACGCCGCTGCAACAAACGCGTCTGCTCGACGACCACGTCGCGATCGTTCTGATCGCGAGGCAGGAGATAGGCGTGCGTGACGAAGCCGGCGCCGTCTTCGTAGATCAACACCTGGCGTCCGAACTGCACCGGCTCGGCGGCCTTGCCGCGTTTGTACAATTGGGTATGCGGCTCGAAGATGCTGAAGAGTTTCTCGGAGTTGGACACCTGTTCGCCCTGCAGCACCCGGCGGCGGGCCGTGCCGCAGACGTGCAGCGTCCTTTCCAGGAAGGTTTTCAGGTCGGCGTCCAACGCGAGAATTTCCGTGCAGGTGCGTCTTTTCACCTGTTTTCGCAGCTTTTCCGCTCGGTCGATAATCGTCTGGGCGAGGCCGAGCAATTCTCGGTAGGGACGCTTCAGTCGTTGTTGGTAGCCGGTTCCCTTGCGGGCGGCGATGCGGTCGATCTCGCGGGCCAGCCCCTTGACCTTCTTGTGAAGGTGCTGGTGCTGTCGCCAACCGCCGGCGCCGACCAGGACCGCCAGGCCGGCACCGATCTGGAGGATCTTTCGCAGGCCGTCGCGGATCAAGCTGCTCTCGGTGGGATAGTGGATGTTAGTCTTCGCGACGAACGAATCGGCGCGGACCGTTTCGGCGGCGTCCGGGACGAGCCGATGTCCCTCGGCGACGATCAAGTGATTGATGCGCTGGACGGTTTCGGGACGGATCTTGATGAGGTTGTCCTGGATTCTCCGCCAGTCGAAGGAAATCGCTTCGTCCCAGTCGCCGATGCCCATGATCTGCCGCAAGGCGCGATGCTGTTCGGCCAGATCTTGGAGCTTATCGTAGTTGAGGTTGCAGCCGAGTCGGACGGCGGCCAGCACGAGGATCTGCCAGTAGTCCATTCCTTGGCGTCCCTGCTTGCGGCTGGAGTCCTGGTTGACATCGCGGGCGATCGCCCGGAGAATGTCGTCACGCAGCTTGGGTTGGCTGTAGATGTGTTGGAGGGCTTGGAGGATAGGAACGATTTCGTCGCGGCAGTTGAGGTTCAGCCGCACGTCCGCGACCGGCTGCAAGTCGAGCCGCGTTTGGCGATCGAAGGCTTTTCGCATTGTTATTGCTCCTCGAAGATTGGCGTGTGTTTGTTTGTAATCCACGTCTTTTTGACGCATCAAGCACGCAAACGTTTCCATCTTCGAGGTGCATTTTTCAAGAACTCCCCGCAAAAGACAAACCCAAATAGGTTTTCCGACGGACACTAGTTGGACAGCGCCACTTTGGGCGGTGCTAGCACACTTAAAGTGTTTTGGGGCT
>JABMRB010000282.1 GCA_013202865.1 Candidatus Nealsoniibacteriota bacterium
GTCCTCGATCGGGGCCAACGCCTGTGCACCTGCGCCGTCGATCGCCATTAACGTTGCGGCAATCGCGACAACAACTGTGAGAATCGGGCGTGAGAATTTCATCGCAATCTCCTTGGTTCTACTTGAATTCCAGCGGGATCACATTTAGCCCGTCGTGAATACACGGCGGGGACACATTTAGCCCGCCGTGAATACACGGCGGGGACGCGTCGCCTCCCACCCCCCAAGCGAACCACACGCAACGCCGTGCGTGAGCGTTGGAGGAATTCACTTCTGGGGGCGGGTGTGCTTGATGGTGCCCCCGGGTGGTGTTTATTGCTGCCCCCCGGGTGTATTCCCCCGGGGCTCAATGGGTGTCGCTTTCGCTCAGTACGGTGAGACTCTACAATCGGGTCGCGCCGGTGTAGCGCCGCCGCCGACTTGACAAGACATCTGGAATCGCCTCGATGAAAGTTATCCCATGCCGAACGCCGCGGGCCCTGCTCGAGCGAATTGGCCCGCGGTTGGCCGAGAATGAAGTCGAAAACAATCTGGTCCTCGGGGTCCTTGCCGATATTCAGGCCGATCCGGATCAATTCGCTGGGGAGGCCTGCCTGCTGCTGGTCGAGGCCGAAGGCGACCCGATCGGCGCGGCCTTGATGACCCCGCCGCGGGAACTGATCCTCACGCGTCTGCCGACCGCCGCGATGCCGGCGCTCGTCGAACACCTTCGAAAGGTCGGCAAACCGCCGCCCGGCGTCGTAGGGCCTTCGCCCGAGACCCGGTCCTTCGCGCAGTGCTGGGCCGTACGAACCGGCATGACCGCCCGGCTCGGTATGCAGCAGACGATCTACGAGTGTGCCCGTGTTTCGGCGTTGGACCACAGCCCCGGCGTCTTGCGGGCGGCGACCGCAGCCGACGTCGATCCGCTGGCCGAGTGGCGGCGGCAGTACCGCCGCGAGGTGGGGCTTGCCGACGAAGACGAGTCCCATCGGGCCGCCATCGCGCGGCGGATTGCCCGAGGGCAGCTACACGTTTGGGAAGACGGGCAAGCGGTGAGCATGGCCTGTTTCGGCGGCGAGACCGACCGTGGTGTCCGGCTCTTTCTCGTCTACACACCCCCACAGTTTCGCGCCCGCGGCTACGCCACCGCGTGCGTCGGTTCGCTGACCGGGCGGCTGCTCGACTCCGGCAAAACCTACTGCTGTCTTTACGCCGATCAAGGCAATTCAGCGTCCAACGGCGTTTATCGAAAGGTCGGTTACCGGCCGATCGGCGATGCGGAAATCTGGCAGTTCAAATGACATGAGCACAACACCCGGCAATCGATTGGCTTGGATCGACGAGGAACTAGCCTCGCTGGAGGCGGCCGGTCTGCGGCGGCGCCTGGCCGTGCGCAGCGGTCCGCAGGCGGTCCGCATCGTGCTTGGGCGGCAGAAACTTCTCAATTTCGGCTCGAACGACTATCTCAGTCTGGCGGCCGATCCACGTCTGGTGGACGCGGCAACGGACGCGGCAGGGCATGAAGGCTGGGGTAGCGGGGCCAGTCCGCTGGTGACCGGCTGCGGCGAGAGCCACCGGCAGTTGCAGGAAGAGTTGGCACGTTTCGAGGGCACCGAGGCGGCCTTGCTGTGCTGCTCCGGGTTCGCGGCCAACGCCGGCACGATCGCCGCACTGGCCGGACCGGGCGACGTCGTCTTCTCCGACCGCAAGAACCACGCCAGCCTGCTCGACGGCTGCCGGCTGTCGCGGGCCGACGTCCGGGTCTATCCCCACGGCGACTGGCGGCGGCTCGATCGACTATTGGCCAAGGCGGGCGGCTATCGCAGACGGCTGATCGTTACCGACGGGCTGTTCAGCATGGACGGCGATCTGGCCCCGTTGCGTGAGTTGGCCGACGCGGCCGAGCGGCACGACGCCATGCTGCTGGTCGACGAGGCCCACGCCACGGGCGTGTTCGGCCGCCGGGGTCGAGGCGTAGCGGAACACCTTGGCGTGGAAGACCACATCGACGTGCGGATCGGCACGTTGAGCAAGGCGCTCGGCTCGGTCGGCGGGTTCGTCGTCGGCAGCCGGGCGTTGATCGAGTGGCTTGTTCAACGTGCCCGGCCTTACGTCTTCTCGACGGCCCCGCCTGCGGCAACGGCCGCTGCTGCGGTCGCCGCGCTGGAGATCGTCCGCGACGAGCCCCGGCGTCGCGAAGGGTTGCTTGGCCGGGCCGATCGGCTCCGCGACCAGTTGCGAGGGCAAGGCTGGGACGTGGGGACCTCGGCCAGCCAGATCATCCCGATAATCGTCGGCCAGCCGGACCGGGCGATGGAGCTTTCGGCCAGATTACGTCAGCGAGCGTTATTTGTCCCGGCCATCCGCCCACCAACCGTACCCGACGGCGAGGCGTGCCTGCGGATCAGCCTGACCGCAGGCCACACCGACGAGATGATCGGCAAGCTGCTGGTGGCCTTGGCCGATATTTAGCCCCCCAACGCGCCCGCACTGCGTTGCGGGGGCGTTGGGGAGGCGTTTGGTGGCGCGGGGGATGTAGGGAGTGCGGGGGTGTGGGGGTAACTGGGGTTGTGGATTCAGGGTGTGCGTCTGCGGCACTGCCATTTTGGCAGGTTCTCGTCGGATCGTTATTCTATGGTCGCCAAATCTCGTCCCTTGGCCGGCGAATTGTAATTGACGGAAGAACTTTCACAATCGGACCCCATAGCGGCGCGTTGGCGAATATGCATTGCGCGGCGAAATCAACCGCGGCTAAGTCTTTGGCGGAAAACGCTTTAGCACGCCGCGTAGGTATAGTCGTCGGGTTTTTCGCTGCGGATTGGCCGGTTAGGCACGGCAGTTGCATCGTAGGGGGTTGTCGGACGCTGAGGCGACCGGCGGCCTTTTCTTCCCCCGGAAGTGGGGGGGTAACGCGGATTCGCCGTGAAAACTGGGTAGTTGTGGATGCGGGAGAGAGTTTGAGCCGGAGGTTGTAACCGTCCGCCCCGATTTCTCGGGGTCCAATCGAACACCTTCCTTTTCAGGTACGTATCGATAATGAACGGCACGATTAAACATTTGCAGTCAAGTGAAACGATTCCCGAAACTCCGGAGCGATTGACCGACGAAGATTTGCTCCTGGGATACCGCTCTGAGGGGGATCGTGACTCATTTGACGAACTGGTTCATCGGTACGAAAGAGAATTGTTCGGCTATCTTAGGCATTACCTTGGTGACGCCGATATGGCCGAGGACGTGTTTCAGCAGACGTTCCTTCAGGTCCATTTGAAGTGTGAGAAATTCGAGCCGGGCCGGAAAGTTCGTCCATGGCTGTACGCGGTCGCCACGAATCAGGCGATCGACATGCAGCGACGCAACCGCAGGCATCGGATGGTCAGCCTCGACCGCCGAGCCTCGGGCAAATCCGACGACGACCAGGGAGCACTGATCGAACTGCTCGACGCCCCCGACCCGGGGCCCGACAGCAAGGCCGAATCGGCCGAACAGCGCGAGCAGGTACGTCGGGCAATTGAGAACCTCCCCGAACAAGCGCAGCAGGTGGTAGTCTTGGTCTATTTCCAAGGGATGAAATACCGCGAAGCGGCCGACGTCTTGTCGATCCCCGTGGGAACGGTTAAGAGCCGCCTGCACGCTGCCATCCACAAACTCAGCGACACGCTCGATCCGACCCACCTTCCGAAATGACAAATCGCTTAGAAGAGCAACTGTTGGGGCACTTGCTTGGTGCCTTAGACGACCGCGAGACGCAGCAGATCTCTGCGCGTCTGGAAACTGAACTGCCGTTGCAGGGGCAACTCGCATCGCTCCGCGGGCGGCTTGCCACGCTTGAGCCGTTGCGCGATGAGGTGGACCTGCCGCCGGGACTGGCCGAAAGGACCTGCCGGCTGGTCGCTTCGTACGAGCCTAGCCGGGTCGGCGAGCAGGCGCCGGGTGGTTCCCGCCGGGACGAAAAGACGATGACACCGTGCGTTGCGCCGCCGGGTTGGTTCAGCCGCGTCCGATGGCAGGACGTAGTCGTTACGACGATCATCTGCACGATTGCCTGGACGCTGATTAGCCCGGCGATTGTCAGCAGCCGCGAGAACAGCCGGTTGGTCGGGTGCCAGAACAATTTTCGCATCATCGGCAGCGGCGTCCGGCAGTACGGTGCGGTACACGGCAGTTTCCCGTTGGTTCCAGGCAGCGGCCCCATGGCGTCGCCGGGGGCCTATTCGGCCGTATTGCGGCAGGCCGGTTTGCTGAACGATCCCCGGGTTGTGCAGTGTCCCGGCGCGCCGATGGCCGGCCGTGTAAAGATCTACATTCCGTTGCCCAAGGAGTTCCTCACCGCCACGAAGAAAAGGGCAATCCAACTGCGGCGGACGATGGGTGGCAGCTATGGCCTTTCGTTCGGCTACGTCGAGAACGGGAAGTATCATGCGTTTACCGACTTGAGCCGGTCGAACTTCGCCCTGATTGCCGAACTCCCCAGCTTGGGGACGATGCCCGGCTACGAAGGCCAAAGCCTCAATCACGGTGGGCGTGGCCAGAACGTGCTCTTCGAGGACGGGCGGGTGCGGTTCCTGGTTACCCCGCGCTTCAATCCCGGCGGCGACGACATCTACGCCAACGACGAGGGCCTGCCGGCGCCCGGCGTCCACCCGCGCGATTCGGTGATCGCGCCGAGCATCCTATCCCCGCTGGGCGTCGATCCGGACAACCGGTAATCTGCCGGGCGTCAATTGCCGCCGACGCTCCAGGCGGTTGAATGTGCCGTCAGGGCCTCGTCGCAAAGTGCCTCGAAATCGGGCGTTGTGATCGTGGCCGTCTGGCGGAGCTTCACCAGGAACTCCCTCTCGCGATCGCGGATCACGCGGTCGGAGTAGATCATTTTCAGCAGATAGAACTGCTCGGCCGGCTGGATCTCACCGTCGGCAAGGATCACCTTCTCGAGCACGTCGAAGAAGAGGTCGTCGAAGGCCGTGCAGTATTCGGCCGCCGAGCAGTACAACTCGACCAGCAGCTTGACGTCTTCGAGATCGAGCCGCCCGTCCTGATAGAGGTACTCGCGGATGTGAGGGACTTCGCTCTCGTCGATCTTGTGGTCGGCCAGGATGGTCGAGACAAATTCGCTGAATGTGGACACGGGCGGTTCTCCTTGCATGGTCGATCGGACACGGAAGTGGTGCTATGCAACTATAGCACGGGGCAGAGAACCACACTGGGGTGTTGCGAGGTACCACGCCAGCGGGGTGTGCTAGCAACGAGAATGCGGGCGGCTCACTTTCGTTTTGCCAAGACAAAATGAGTCTGTTGCTCTGTGAGCATCTCGAACGTATTGACGCACTTCACGTCGAATTCGAGGCACACGTTCGGGATCGGAACTCTCCGCTTCGCCTGAGGAATAGGCTCCTCGAGTGTCACCAAGACGAGACCGTTGGCCTTGGCGTATGCAATCAACCACGGATCGGCACCAGCGGCAAATAGACCCTTAGCCTCTGGGGTATACTGCGGTTCACTCTGAACCCAGTTGAGGATCTTCGTCAACCAGTCGAACACGGCTTTGTCGTCCGTTTTCTTGAAGAACGTCTCCGGCGCAGCGTCATTTGCCCAATCCGCAAGTTCGTCGCTTCCCTTGTCGAGTTCTGCACTGACGCGGTCGATACTGAAGACGCTCTTTCGGCCGTTCTCCACAATCAGGGATTTCCAGAACCCCGGGAAAATTGTGAATGCGTAGTATTGGTTCTTTGCTTGAATGAAGACGTTTGCGTCAAGCAAGTATTTCTTCGTGCTGCTCATTCGCTCACCCGTCCCATGAGGATCTCGGCGTAACAATCAAAAGTCTTGCCGTTAAGCCCCGTCAGTTGGTACGCATCTCTGTAAAGCAGGCGGCCTTCACGAGCGGCACGTACTACGGCGGACGCGAATCGTCTCCCAAGACGCACGTTTTGGTTGTGGTAGAAGTTGCCGCCGCGTTTCTTTGCTGCTGTCAGGCCATGTTCTTCTTCCCGATATCGGTTGTAGAACACGAAGAAGGCGTCTCTGCTAATCAACTTCAAGTCCAACGCGCGCCGGGCGGCAACCAACGGACTGACCTTGAACGAACGGGCAAGTCTCCGAAACCGATCCGTCGAGTCCTCCACGTCGGCCCAGCAGTTCTTGAGATCCTTCCCCGGAATCAAGAACTCCGCGGCGACTCGATTGCAGAACCTCTCGATCTTGTCATTGGCCGGCATCATGCTGATGAGATTGAACAATCCGCCTCGCCCGATCCACAAGTGGGCCAACTCATGGGCCATCGTGAACATTTGTGCTGACTTGAAATCCGCATTGTTAATGAAGACCAGAGGCGCGTATTCGTCAGACAATACAAAGCCGCGAAACTCCTGCGGGTCAAGCTTGCGGTGGGTGTTGTTGCCGACAATACCGTTGACAGCCACCAGTATTCCAGCATCCTCTGCCGCTCTGCGCAGCGCATCCAACGCCGCTGTCCAACTCGGGTGTTTCCGCGCCCAGTTCTTACTCAAACCCAGAGTCGAGCGAATCTGGCTGGAGACCGCCTCGATAGTTCCTGGCCGCTTCACCGACCCAACGAACTTCAATGGACCCTGTCCCTCTTCAATCAAGAAGTCCCGCATCCACGTTTGGCGCCGCTGCATCACCTGGACACTTTCCAACAGGTTGGGACTGGTGCGATTGATGGGAGTATCGCCAATCGTTCGACAATCCGGGATCGGCAACTTCTCTTCAGTCGGCGACGACAGAAAC
>JABMRB010000283.1 GCA_013202865.1 Candidatus Nealsoniibacteriota bacterium
CGGGCACGAAGAAGTCGGACTTGGTACGTCCGACACCCTTAGGTGCCAGGGTCCCGCCAACGACGATAGAGGAATCATTTTGGACGGTGATCTTGTCGGCATCCACCGCCAACGCGTCCCCGTCGCCCAGGGTCACCTCGGCGTTGTAGACCGCACTGGGGGCGAACGACAGTTCCCCGCCCCCGTCGACGGTCATCTTGTCGACGTCGAGCGTTCCGCGAACCTCCAACTCGCCTGCGATCGCGGCGCCGTTGGCGATGCTGACGTCCTGGAACGAGTAGCTGGCGTTTTGCAACTCCAGCGAGGTGACGCCGGCCTGCACGGTAAGATTGCCAAGCATCACGCCAGTGTTGTCCGACGTCAGCACCGAGTTCGCGGCCACCGTGACATTGGTGGTGGCCTGCTCAGCATTGCCGCCAAGGGCGCCGTCGTAGGCCGTTGTCAGGCCGTACTTAGCAGCGAGGTAGCCGCCGATGTTGTTGATAGCCTCGGCCGACAGAACGTTGTCGAACAGCATGAACTCGGCAATGTCGCCGTTGAACGCCTGGCCACCTTGCTGGCGGTTGGCAATCGTCCAGTTCGTGCCGCTACCGTCGCTGTAGGCCGCGGCGGAGTCGTTGACCACGGCCCCGTCAATCAGGATCCGGTAAACGTCGCTGTCACTCTCCAGGACGACGATGGCGTTTTCCGTGGCAGGCCAAGCGGCGTAGTTCTGATTGCCGGTACGGCTTGTGCGGAACTCACCCGGTACGGACTCATTCCAGTTCGCGGCACACCAACGGGTGTCCTGGCCGGTGTTGCCAAAGATGTTGTACCGCTTGTTGGCGGCCTCATCCGGCGTGAAGACGGCAATCATGGTGGCACCGGTGGGGAACTGGGCACTCAAATCGCCAAGCAGCATCCGATCGCCCCAGTCCTCGTTGTCCTGGGCGAAATGCACCGCAGGTTGGGCGTTCAGGCCGCTTGCGGCGACGTACGTGGGCTGAATGCCCCCGTCGCCTTGGGTTGCGTCATTGCCGTTACCCGACACGTCGGCCCAGGTCGCGATGCTATCGCCGTTGGCGGCGGTGATCGTGGAGGCATCCAGCCATACATTCAGGCCGTTGGGCATTGCGACCCCTCCTTGGATGGCGATCGTTCCACCGTTGACGGTCAGATTGGCACCGGTCGCCAGGCCGGAGCCGGCCACGGCGCTCGCCGCGGTGAAGTTCGCAGCGCCGGTGAGGCTGTACTGGACCCCGCCAAACTTCAGCATCTCGCTGACCTGCAGTGCCCCGGCCCCGGTGTCGACCGTACCGTCCTTGATCTGGACGTTGGTCACCGCCAAGTTGCCGGCGGTCATCGTGGTCGCACCGCCGGTGACGTTGAGATCACCGACGTCGACGCCCGAACCATCCGCGATGGCATGCGTGCCGGCGGCGACGTTCATCGTGCCGATGCTGACGGTCGCAGCGGCCTCGAACGACGAGTCGCCCGAGGTGTTCAGGACGGTGGCGCTCAGCGTACCGCCGGACTCGACCGTGGTCGTGCCCGTACTGTTGACGAGGTCGGCGTTCAGCGTGCCGCCAGTCCTGACGGCCAGTTGGCCGGCAACGTTAATCACCTGGACCGGCGTGGGGGCGCCCAGCACGCCCGTGGACGTAACTTCCAGCATGCCGCCGTCCTGGATATCGGCCTGGGCAACCGTTTGCCCCGCGGTGCTCACCGAGACGGTGTGCCCGCTGAGGATTGCAGCGCCCTGAGTGGCATCGGGAACGACGGTGGTCTTGTTCCACGTCGTGCCCTGATCAAACAAGCCGGTCATGGTGCTCTGGAGCATCGACGGTGCATGTAGCCCGGTCATTTCCAGGGAAGTGCCCGTATTCGTGATGGTTGCCCCGCTGGTATCCCACCACATCGGGGCGTTTGCGTCGAGGACCACGTCGATCAACGCGATATCTGCGGGCGTCGTGGGGCCGGTGGTCACCACCTCTTCGTCCACCCAGGTATGCCGAACCGTTTCCAAGGGCACGTTGCCGTTGGTGGTCGGGTCGTAGGACAGGATGGTGAACACGTCCGAAGTCACCACATCGCCGGAACCTGTGTCAGTAACCAACAGATCCCAACCCAGGTCGTCGTCCCACCCTTCCATGACCAACTTCGTGCCGGTTGCAAGGACGACCGTATCGTAGTCCGTGCCAGCCGCGCCGGCAGAACCGATCTCCCACCGGTACAGGCCGCCGCCATTGTTGAACCTCAATTGTCTGGCGCCGCCATCGGCGCCCTGGGCGTCGATGGTCATCGTGCCGAGGGGCCCGGCCGTTGTGCCCGGGGAGATGGCCCCGGCCGTGTTGACGTAGAGTTCATCCTGAACCGTCACGTTATTGGCCTGCAACGTGGCATCGTCGAAGATCTGGACACGGTGGGCGAAAACGGTCCCGCCGACGTCCAGTATGCCTTCATCCAAGCCAATCGCATCGCCCCTGCCGGGGACGCTCACCGTCAGGTTTCCGCCGATGTGGCAGTAGGGCATTCCGCCGCCGCCCATCCAGACGCGGTCGGTGGAGAACACGTCTGCATCGCCGAAGTTCGCGACGGTGCCCGCATTGCGGATCTCGAAGAAGCCCGCGTGGACTTCATTCCCCGCCGCCGTGTTCGACACGTCGAACGTCGAGCCCTCGGAGACCCTGATCTGACGTTCCCACCACTCCACGGGGCCGACGTCCGGCCTCGAGAAGTCGCCGGTGGTCTTGAACGTACTGCCGCCGTCAATGAAGACCTGCCACTCGTTGATCGTCACGTTGACGGAGCCGAGGTCCACCACGGAGCCCTGCTGCGCCTCAAGGTATCTCGACGTGGTGTCGCCGCCGCCCAGGACGGTGACTTCCGACCCGTCGCGGAACCGCATCTCGCCATTACCGGTCTTGTTCAGGTCGCCGGTGATCATGATCTTGCCACCGCCGTTGTTACGGGCGTAGAGGTCGCCGTTGTCGATAATGCTCACGTCGCCGTCGATGAAAACCTCGGCGGCGTCCTGTACCCAGAACGTGCGGCACTCGATCGAACTGCCCGGGCCGGTCGTGACCTGGCCGTACCAGTTGATGCCGAACTCGCCGTTGCCCGTCTTGATCAGGGCGCCGGTCACGTTCAGGAACGGGCCATTGCCGGGTTCCCGGCCGTCGCCGATACGAATCTGACCGCCAGTGAACGTGGCGTCGCCGGCAACGTTTAGCGTCGCGCCGCGGTTGAACATCTCCAGGCGGTTCGCACTCAGGTTGCCGCCGACGTCCAGGAGAGAGTCGTTATCCCAGCCGACGTAGACGCGATTGGTTCCCACGTCAACGTTCCCGGCGACGGTTGCATGCACACCATTGAGGATCACGACTTCGCCGTTGGGCGTCGTGAGATTGCCACCGATATTGATCTCGCCCCCAGGGAGGTTATTGGACTCAGCCCAGATGCGTCCGGTGACCATGTCACCGGTGACATTCAAGACTGCGCCCCGGTACATATCGATGTGATTCGTACCCGTGTAATCGCCGCCGATGTTCAACTCCGTGCCCTCATGCTGCATGAAGATACGGTTGTTGTTGGTGACGTTGCCGGCGACGTTGATCACACTTGCCTCGTGAACCTCGATCACGTCGCCCATTGCCAGGTCGCCCCCGATGTCTATCGTACTGCCGCCGTAGGCGCCAATCGGCCTGGAGCCGTTGTAGACCGACCCGTCAACCGTCAGGGCCGAGCCGCCGCGAACCCAGATCGCATCCCCGCCACCCGTTAAGCCGTTAAGATCGCCATCAACATTCAGAGTCGAGTTGTTGTAGACAAAGACACGACCCCAGTTAAGCCCACCGATATTGAGATCGCCGTGAATGTTGGCCGAGGCGTCGTTTTCGACGTCGAACTCGGCACCTACGGTGAAATCGGTGTAGTAGTTGACGAGCGCGCCGTCATAGACCCTAAACCGCTCGGAGATCTCAATCGTATTGGGAACTGCCGCCGTGCCGAAATCCATCCGGCCGGCCGCCTCGCGCCTGTCGGCACCGCGGTAGCGAATGCTGAGGTTCGCGAAGTTGGTCCAGGCCCCGGTCACAACCACGTAGTCATCGGTGGTGTCGGGGTTGTCGCCGATCTCCATGTCCCGCCAGCCGCCTTCGCCGTTGACCGGGTTGGTGAACGTCGTGACGTCGGTGGCGTAGCTGGAGCCCAGGTTCAGGTGCCTGCCATTGAACCCGTAGTCCCACGCGCCCCACCGCAACGTGTCGCCGCCTTCCAGCGTGACCGTCAGGGGCCCGCCGCGTGCGGCGAACCCGCCACCGCTCCAGTCCCACTTGACATTGCCGGGATCGTCACCGATGTTACGCGCGATCGTGCCGTTGCTCAGCCAGACCGCCTCGGCTTCCCAGTTGTGCTTTTGGAACCACACCCTGCTGGCCGCAGGAATGCCCACCCCGTCGATGCCAAAGACGCAGCCACCGTCAATCCGCAGGGACTGGGTGAACGTGTTGGTGCCGGTCAGTTCGATCAGCGGCGACTTTACCGTCCGCCAGTCGCCGCCCGTGCGGGGGTTGAAGGGGGCGTCATCGGGCCCCTGGTGCTCGTTGATCACGAGACACTCCCACACGCCGCCGCCGGTACTGCTGATGTTGCCGCTGAGGACCAGCTTGTCGGTTCTGGAATCGGGGTTGTCGGCCACGTTCAGGGGCCGCCAACCGTTGCCCAACTCGATGCTGTTTGTCAACTCCACGACGTCGTCGGCCGTCGGCGAACCGAACTGCAGCGCCCTGCCGTTGAGATCGCTGCCCCAGTCGAGATTCGCGTTAGAGTTAAGCGTGACCGTCAGGGGCGCGTCCTTGGCGGCGAAACCGCCGTCCTGGGACCACTGGACCTCGCCCGCGCCGCCGCCGGTGTTACGCTCCAGCAAACCGTTGGTCTGCAGAACGGCGATCTCCTCGCGGTTGTTCTGGTCGAACTGGATATTGCCGGTCGTCAGGCTGGCCACGTCGGGAACGTTGGTCACACTGCGGACGATCCGCAGGTTGCCGCTGGCGGCGGCCGTCATGCCCGAAAGCATGACCTCGCCGTTGAACGCGTCGTTGTCACCGATCTCGATGTTGCTCACACCGGTGTCCAGCCCATAGTCGATGACCGGAACCGCTGCCGACGGACGGATCTTGATCCCGCCGTTGACCGTCAGGGTGTCCAGGCCGATGACGTTCGTGACGTCGCCGCCGAGGATCAGGTCCTGCGTGGATGCGCCGGCAGGGAGGGTGACGTTGTTGGCGCCGGGGACGAAGCCAATGCTGCCGCCCGTGCTGGTCATCGCGCCGAGAACCAGCGAGTAGTCGTCGGCGGTGCCGAGCGTCAGGATTCCGCTGTTCAGCGCAACGCTGTCCACGGTAACCGTCTGGGGCCCGTCCAGGCCGACGACGTACTTGCCCGCCGCCAGCGTGCTGTCGCCGGTGACCGTTACGGGCTCGACGTACGTGACGCCCGGGTCAACCGTGGCGTCGGTCAGGCCCAGTGTGCTGCCGGCCAGCGTCAGGGCCATGCCGTCGACGAGGTTGTTCTCGCCGTCGAAGACCAGACCCGCGGTGCCGGGAGCATGCTGCGGACCCGAAAGGGTCATCACGACGCCGGTGCTGTCGGTCAGCGCACCGAGCGTGGTCACTGTCTGGGCGTTCATACCCACGTTGGCCAGTCCGGTAAGCGTGGTGGCGTTGAACATAACCGGTGCGGCACCCTGGGTCGTTAGCACGCTGCCGTCGGCAGCGTAGAGCAACCCGTCGAGCGTCACGTCGGCCGAGCCGGCGTTGATACCGCCGCCGTTGGCGGTCAGGGCCGGCAGGACCAGCGAGTAGCCGTCGGTGGTCTCAAAGGCCAGGATACCGGCGTTGAGCGTTACGTCGCTTACGGTCACAATCTGGGGGCCGTCGGCGCCCGCCAAGTACTTACCCGCTGCCAACGTGCCGTTGCCACCCACGGCCAGGGGATCGGCGTAGGTGATGTCCTGACCGCCCGTGGCGTTGGTCAAGGCCAACGTACCTTCGTTCAGGCTGATCAGCAGGCCGCTCGTCAGGTTGGCATTGCCGTCGAAGATCAGGGAGCTCGTGCCGCCCTTGTTCAGGGTCGCGCCCGCACTGTTGGTCAACGAACCGAGGGTCGTCGGGGTGTTGGCGTTCAGGCCCACACTGCCCATGGCCGGGAACGTTACGCCGGTGAAGCCTATTCCGTCCCGGGCGCCAACAACGGTCAGCGTCTTGCCATTGGTGTACGTCAGCACACCGAAGGTCGCCGTCGTGTCGGTTACCGCATTGAGGATCGAGTCGTCGGTTACATTGATGTCGGTATCGGGCAGGTTGATCGGGCCGTTAACGATGCTGCTGAGGCTGTAGCCGTCGAATTGGGTATTGCTCGGCCCGGCCCAGGTGCGGAGCGTAGTTGGTGTTATCTGATCGGCGTCCGTCCTGTCGTCGATCATCGTCCAGGTCGCGTTGTCGTCGCTTCCCTCGACCGTCCAGCGTCCCGGGTTGCGGTCCGGCGTCAAGTCGTCGGCCGTGGCCCAGTTGTACTCGTCGAACGCCGTGGGGCTGCCAAAGTCGTAGACCATGTGCCCCAACGCATCACCCGTGCAGAACTTCGAGTTGATGTTATCGTCGTTGGCCTGAACCGCAGCATCCCACACACCTGCGTCCCAAGTGACCGCCGTCGCCGGCGTCCGGACGTCATCGAGGAAGTATTGCAGTTCTGAGTACTGAAGCTGACCGTTTCCGGTCTCCGTCGCCGTGAACCGGTAATACCGAAAGTTTGCGTCGCCGCCCGTGGCCTCGCCTGCGATCTGGATTGTTCCGCCGTCGAGTTCGAGCGCTTGCGTGGAGTCTCCCAGCGGCTTGGCGCCGCCGACGGCGAGGGTGCCGCCGCTGATACGAAAGGTCGTGTTGGCAGCGGCGGTGACGGTCTCGGCCGAAAGCGTGCCGTCGCCTGCCTTGGTGAACGTGCTGGCGGCGGCCAGGTTGAGGGTGGTGGTGTTGCCGCCACCGACCGTAGCATCGCCCAGTGTGGTGATGCCGGCCATCGTGCCGCCACCGCTCAGCAGCGTACTGCCCGCCGGGAGGGTCGTCATGCCGTCGTTGTTGAAGTTTTTCGTGTCGAGCGTGCCGTTGATGGTGATCGTGGCGGGTGAGGTGACCGTGGTGGCCCCGCCGACCGTTAGTGTCTGTCCGGCATCGATCGTCAGGGAGCCGCCGGTAAGGTCGACGCTCCAGGCCACTGCCGGAGCGGACACCTGGGCCGCGCCGGCGGCGATCGTCACGGGAGTCGTGTCGATGGGAGGGGCCAAGGGATCGGCTGCGGCCTCTTCGTCGTTCCAGTTTGCCGACGAACTCCACAAGCTGTCGGCAGGCTCGCCGTCGTCGAAAGTGAACGCCGCGGTCGTCCAACCCGGCCCCTTGGTGAAGCTGGCCAGAACTTCAGCGTCCAACAAGGCCGTGTCGTAAATTCGGAATTCATTATAAGATGCGTTGGCCGTCGAGTCGCCGTACTTCGATCGCCCAATCCAGTTGTTCAGGTCGGGGAGATCCTGGAGATTGTAGGGCGTGTTGACCGTGCCCTTATGCACGCCGTCCATGTAGACCTTGATCTGGGTCTCGCCGCCGCCGTTCCAGTCGTCGGTAAGGGTCAGGGCGATGTGGTACTCCTGGCCGTAGATATAGGGTTGCATCTGGTTGTCAATGTTCGCCTCGCCGCCCCCACCAAGCTTGAAGGCCACCCTGTCGGAGTTCTGGTTGGTTCCCTGTGTCCAGGACATCATCAGGTTGTTGGCGTCATTCTCCCCGAAGCTGAAGATGCGGCCCCAGTTCGGCGAGGAATACGTGGTTGCCCAGGTCTCGATGGTGATATCGCCCAGCCCGGTGTACAGGCCGTTTGGCAGGGCGACGTAGTCGGCCCCGTCCTTCCAGCCACCGGTAAGATAGGCCTGGCCCGCATAGGTCATGCCGACGTCAGCGTTCAGGTCGCCGACTTGGACAATCGTGGCGTCAGCGCCGCCGACCGAGTCGAGCAGCGACGTTCCGGCGCCGCCGACTTCGTCGAAGCCCCAGCGGTGAATGACGTCGGCCTGAGTCGTGGCTGCCAACAGCAGCACGGCGAGCATCGCAAGAAGTACACTGATGTTTCTCATCATCCGGCTCCCAATTGAATAGAACAAATTGAAGAATGTGAACGATAAACGGTCTTCTCGGGCGGAACCGTGCCGGCACCCACTGCGCACAACAGTCGCGCACAGTTAGGGCAGACCGGGAAGCTTCCTCCTGGAGAAGAGTGCCTTTGCCTAACTGTTAACCAAGCTGCAATGTCTCAACGGCTGGGCGTAATGGCGTGCCTAAACAGCACACTGCCGGGGCGACGGTAAACACCTGTCGACCCTAATATCCACTACCAACCACAAATGTAGTATAGTCGGAACTAAATTGCAACAACTTGCAGGGTAGTTTTTCCGTAATTGTCTCGGCGAGAATGGCGTAAGTCTTTGTATAATGGGAGGTTACGATTTCATGTGGATCCACAGACCTTTTCTCCTGCCGCCCGACACCGGGGGGATTCATCTGAAGTCCGCCGCTATGCTACCCACAAATGGTGTAGAGGCCTGTCCCACCCTGGTTCCCGACAACAACACGCATTTCGACGGCGACGACCTGGCCGCCAAGAAGTTGCACTGGTTTTCGCAATCGACTACGATCAGCATGGAGGATGACTGTGCCGATCTCTCGAAGAGTGCCGTTTCTGTCAGAACATCTGGTCGCCAAGCGAAAGGGCAATAGAAAGGCGGCCCGGGTGCGACGCTGCGTCGTGGAAACGCTCGAGTCCCGGCAGATGTTGGACGCCGGGCCGGTCGTCACGGAGTTCATGACCAGCAACACCGACACGGTGCTCGACGGGGACGGCGCTTCCTCCGACTGGATCGAGATCTGCAACCCCACGGATGCACCGGTCAGTCTCGACGGCTGGTACCTGACCGACAGGGCCGACGATCTGATCAAGTGGGAATTCCCGAACGTGACGTTGGCCGCGAGCGGCGACCCCGGCGGCGGCGATTACCTGCTGGTCTTCGCGTCCGATCACGACGACGACGACTATCCTTACTACGATGGCGACGGCTATCTGCACACGAACTTCGCTTTGAGCAAGAGCGGCGAGAGCGTGCTGCTGGTACGGCCCGACGGGGAAACCATTGCCCATGGCTACATAGACTATCCGCCGCAGATTACCGACGTCTCCTATGGGTCGTACCTTGGTCTCACGTCGAGCACGTTGGTCGGTGCGGGAGCGCCCGTCTCCTACCATGTGCCGACACCGGCCGACGCGGCCCTGATGCCGGTCCCCGGTGGCGACGCGGGCTGGACGGCGCCGGGGTTCGACGACTCGGCGTGGACCGACGCGATCGTGTATGGAGCGGCGGGTATTCTCGTCACGGAAGTCAACACGGGCGACACGGACTTTGTCGAAGTCCAGAACAGTTCGAGTGAACCGATCGACGTGACCGGTTGGCGCGTGCTGGTCAACGATGCCACGGCGAGCGACGCGAACGACGTGCATGCCACGGCCTGGGACCTTTCCGGTGTGCTGGCTCCGGGCGACGTGCGCTACCGAACCGACGACTCGGGCGACAACTACTGGGGCAGCGACGTCTTCTGGGAAGACGACGGCCCCGGCTGGGTGATGATCCTCGACGCGACGGGCAACGTGATGGATTTCGTCGCTTGGGGATACGTCGAGTCGAAGATCGCAACCCTCGAGATCGATTTCGGCCCCTTCAGCAATATCACCGTCGGCCGCCAGTTCACCGGCGACGGCGCCCCGGCAGGTGCGGGCAACCCGGCGGCGGCGGCCGCGGCCATGGCGGGAACCGTCTCCTATGGCGGCGGAACTTACACGGAGAGCTTCGATTCGATGGGCCCGGGTGGAACCGCGCTGCCGACCGGCTGGGCCGCCGGGAAATACTCGACCACACAGAACCGCCAGCCACCCGGCAGTGCTCCGGCCAACGAATCGCTGTACGTCGACGACGGTTCGTCTTCTACCAAGGGCCGAAGCTACAACTACGGGACCAGCGGCGGGGCGGATCGCGCCGTCGGGCATCTGCCGACCACCAGCAGCGGCGATCGGGCCGTTCAACTGGCGATTGCCAACAACACGGGCTACGCGATTGACGAGTTCACGCTCGACTACACGGGCGAACAGTGGAGAGAATGGGAAGGCGGAGCTGCCAGCGCCGAGAAGCTCTCCGTCTGGTTCAGCACGTCGCCCGGTTCCGGCTTCATCGAGTTGGGCTCCGAATTCCATTTCGAGGCCCCGCGCGACTCGGGGCTAGGTGTGGGAGAAGGCACGGCGCTGGACGGCAACGATCCGGCCAACCGGCTTGCGATCAGCGGGACGTTCGCACCGCCGGCACCGATCTCCAACGGACAGACCTTCTACTTGACCTGGCACGACCAAAACGACAACACCTCGGACCACGCCCTGGCCGTCGACGACGTCAGTTTCAGCGCCGCGTTCGGGCCGCAGTTGACGTTGGAGCGAAGCGGCGACGTCGACAGCAACACGGCCGGCGATTTCGGGCGAAGCAGCATCGCCACCAAAGGCGTGCAGAATTCCGGCCTGACGGTGCCGTTCGGAGCGGCGGTCGCTGCGATCACGGGCCTCGGGTTCAGCAACGGCCAAAGCGCCTACGACGATCTCATCGCCACGGACGTCGAGGCCCGGATGAAGGACGTCAACGCTTCGTTGTGGGCGCGGATCGAGTTCAACGCGGGCGATACGTCGGCGTTCGAGGCAATAACGCTGAGGATGAAATACGACGACGGTTACATCGCCTACCTCAACGGCACGGAACTCGCGTCGGCCCATGCGCCCGGTGTGCCGGCCTACAACTCGGCCGCCACTGCGGCCCATCCGAATTCGCAAGCCGTCGTGTACGAGGATATTGACGTCACGGCTCACCGCGACGCGTTTCAGATGGGCACGAACGTGCTGGCGATCCACGGCCTGAACGCCGGCGCCGCGGACGACGACTTCCTGATTCAGCCCGCGTTGCTGGCCAACAGCGAGGCGTCGCCGCCGAGGTTCTTCGGCAACGCGACGCCCGGGGCGGAAAACGATCCCAGCTTGGGTGCGCCGACCGCGGCGGTTTCGTTCTCCCGGCCCAGCGGCCTGTTCACGCAGTCGTCCATCCAGGTGGCGTTGAGCGTGGAGTCGCCCGGTGCGGTCATCCACTACACGCTCGGCGGCTCGCTTCCCACGGAGTCGTCGCCCGTCTACACGACCCCGCTGAACATTTCGGCCACCACGCAAGTCCGGGCGCGGGCGTACGAGACGGGCTTCCCGGCCGGTGAAACCCGCAGCGAGAGCTACGTCAAGCTGGCCTCCGACCAACTGGGCTACCAGGCCGATTTGCCCGTGTTGGTCATCGACACCTTCGGCAGCGGCGTGCCGAGCAACTCGTTGGCGGCGTGCTTCATCGGGCTGTTCGACCGGCAGGAGGACGGCTGGACCGATTTCACCGCGGACATGGACCTCGCCACTCGGGCCGGGATCAAGACCCGCGGCTCGAGCACGTCGGGCGAGTCGTTCGCTTTCGAGGCATGGGATGAGCAGAACGAGGACAAGGACATTGCCCTGCTGGGGCTGCCCGAGGAGTCCGACTTTATTCTGTACCGATCCAGATACGACAAGTCGATGATGAACAACTCGCTGATGTTCGAGTTGAGCAATCAGGTCGGGCAGTACGCTGTGCGGACGCGGTTCGTCAACGTGTATCTCAATACGGGTACCGACGGCGTGTCGGGTGCAGACCACGACGGCGTGTACGTCCTGATGGAGAAGATCAAGCGGGGGCCGGATCGCGTCGACGTCGAGAAGCTCGACGCCAGTGACAGCACCGAACCGGACGTGACCGGCGGATACATGCTCAAGATCGACCGGCTCGATCCGGGCGACAGCGGGTTCCACACGTCGCGCGGATTGCCCACCGAATACGGCTATCTGTGTTACGTCTATCCGAAAGAGGAGAACCTGACCGCCGCACAGGAGACATGGATTCGAGCCTGGTTCGAGGAGTTCGAGGACGCCCTGTACAATCCGGGCGATTTTACCCATCCGGTCACCGGCAAGCACTACTCCGACTACATCGACGTCGACGCCTTCATCGATTTCCACATCCTCAACGAGCTGTCGAAGAACCCGGACATGTTCTGGCTGAGCACCTACATGTACATGCCCCGCGAGGGCAAGCTCTCGATGGGACCGATCTGGGATTTCGACCGTGCCCTGGGTTTCGAGGGCCGCTCGGTCAATCCACAAGGCTACGTCTCGTTCGGCGCGGGGCAACTCCCTTACCATTTCGATTGGTGGGGCCGGCTGTTCGAAGACCCCGAATTCGAGCAGCAGTACATCGACCGGCGATTCGAGCTGCACCAGGGCCTGATGAGCCGGACCAACCTCCACGCCATCGTCGACGCACAGACCGCCGAACTGGCAAACTCGATGAGCGGCAACGGCTCGTGGCCGGGATACGTCAACGACCTGAAGAACTGGCTCACCGCCCGGCTCGACTGGACCGGCAAACATGTCCTCAATGCGTCCACCGTGCTTCCCACCGTGCCCTCGCTGAACCAGGACGGCGGCGTGCTGAGTCCGGGTTTTGAGTTGACGATGAACGCGCCGGACGGCACGATCTACTACACGCTCGACGGCACGGATCCCCGCCAGTCCGGTGGCCAGCCGTCCGCTGCCGCCGAGATCTACTCGTCCAGCGGGCTGGTGCAGGCCACGTTGGTCGAAAAGGGTTCCTCCTGGCGATATCTCGACGACGGCTCGAACCTACTGACGGCCTGGAAGGAACCCGGCTTCAACGACGACGGCTGGAAGTCCGGGCTCGCACAACTGGGTTACGGCGACGGCGATGAAGCGACCGTGCTGAGCTACGGGGCCGATCCGAACGACAAGCACATCACCACCTATTTCCGGCACGAGTTCACCGTCGAGGATACGTCGAACATCACCGCCTTGGCCCTGCGACTGGTCCGCGACGACGGGGCGGTGGTCTATCTCAACGGCAACGTGCTGGCTTACCCCAACATGCCCAGCCCGTTGGTCACCTACGACACGCCGGCCAACGCGAACGGCGACGATGGAACCTTCCACCAATACTCGGCCGATCGCCACCTGTTGGTCGACGAAACCAACGTGCTGGCCGTCGAGATCCATCAGCGAGCCGGCGACAGCTCCGACATCAGCTTCGACTTGGAGTTGGTGGCCACCGTCGACGAAGGCGGAACGACCGGCTCGGCCATTCCGCTCGACGAGACCACGCTGGTTATCGCCCGCAATTACGACGGCTCGCATTGGAGCGCCCCGCAACGGGCCGTCTTCCTGTCCAATACGCCGGCCGACGCAACTAACCTGGCCGTGACCGAGATCCATTACCATCCGGCCGATCCCACGCCGCTGGAACTCGCGCTGTTGGACGACGAGCATCTCACCAGCGAGGCATTCGAGTTCGTCGAGTTCACAAATATCAGCGACCAGCCGGTGGACGTTGCCGGTGTGCAAATCACCCAAGGGATCGATTTCGACTTCGCAGCGCATGGGGCGATGACCTTGGCCCCGGGCCAGCGGGCGGTCGTGGTTAGCAATGCGGCGGCGTTTGCCGCCCGATACGATACGGCGGGCGTGCTGGTGGCCGGTGAGTACGACGACGAGAAGACCTTAGCGAACGACGGCGAACAGATCACCATCCTGGACGCCTTCGGCCAAACGCTCTTCGACTTCTCCTACAACGACACCGGTTCCTGGCCCGGCCGGGCCGACGGCAAGGGGGCTGCCATGGAACTGATCGATCCGGACGCCGTGCCGCACGACGAGCCCGCGCGGACCGAATACCTCGGCAACGGCGAGAACTGGCACGCCAGCGTGCGCTACGGCGGCACGCCCGGCGCCGAGGGCGACGCGCCCGTCGGCATCGTCGTCAACGAAGTGCTCAGCCACACCGATTGGCCGTCGACCGATTCGATCGAACTGCTCAACATCTCGGCCGAGCAGATCGATCTGGCCGGCTGGTACCTGAGCGACGATTGGGGCTGGGACCCGACGTTCGCCACGGGCAACTACAAGCGGTTCCGCATCCCAGACGACGACCCGGACCCGGAGAAGTACGTGCTCGACCCGGGCGAGTACATCGTCTTCAACGAGTTGGACTTCAACCCGCAGCCGCTGGATCCGCTGCCGCAGCACTTCTCGTTCGACGCGGCCCATGGCGACGACGTCTGGTTGATGAAGGCCGACGGCGATGAGAAACTGACGCACTTCGTCGCGCACGCCGAATTCGGTGCCCAGGCCAGCGGCCAGTCGTGGGGGCGCTGGCCCGACCCGGACGGGCCGCTCTATCCGATGACCGCGAGCACGCTCGGCTCGGTCAACCCGGGCCCGCGGCTCGGCTCGGTCGTCATCAGCGAAGTCTACTACCAGCCAGCCCTGCTTGACTGTGGCGCCGGCAGCGAGGGACGCTGTGCCGCCGACTTGGAGTTCGTCGAGATCTATAACGGCAGTTCGTCGGCCGTGAACCTGACGCATTGGAAACTTCGCAAGGGCGTCGATTTCGACTTCCCCAGCGGCGCCATGCTCGGCCCGCACGAGACGCTCGTCATCGTGCCGTTCGATCCGGCAACCGACGCCGATCAACTCGCGGCCTTCCGTTCGCACCACGGCATTACCGAGGCGGTCGTGCCGGTCGGTCCTTACCGCGGCCAGCTCGAGAACAACGGCGAGCGGGTGCGGCTGCAATATCCCGACGCGCCGCCCTCCGACGAGCCGGGCTACTACCCGGGCCTGCTGGAAGACGAAATCGTCTACGACGACGCATCGCCATGGCCAGCCGGTGCGGCCGGCGGCGGCGATTCGCTCCACCGCACGGCCGCGGCCACCTGGGGCGGCGACGTGGCGAACTGGGCGGCCGCAACGCCCTCGCCCGGCAGCGTCGAGTTCGCCACGCCGACGGAGACGACGGTCGTCGGCCGGCACGTCTTCTACAACGATTCAACGTTCGACGACGGCCCGGCTGCCAACGCCACTGACGACGCAGCGATCGCCACCGACAAGACGGCCCTGCTGCCCGGCGAAGTGGCCCGTTTCGCCAACTACACGAGCTACACCCAAGGCATCAACGGAATTATGGTCGATCTGGCCGGCCTGCCCGACGGCGTAACGCCAGGCGCGGGCGATTTCGCGTTTCACACCGGCAACGACAGCGACCCGGCCGGCTGGACGGAGTTGAACGTCGAACCGACCGTTACGCTACGGCGCGGCGCGGGCGTCGGCGGCAGCGACCGGGTGACGATCATCTGGCCGCCCGGCGCGATTCGCAACGAGTGGCTGCAAGTGACGATTCCGCCCACTGCCCGGTTTCCCCTACCGACTGCCGATGTCTTCTACTTAGGCAACGCGGTAGCCGAGTCGGGCAATGCGCCGGAGCGTGCCCAGGTCACGACCGCGGACCTGCTGTTAGCGCGAAACAATCCCCGCGACGTGCTTACCAGTCCGGCCGGCGTCACCTTTGCTTACGACTACGACCGCGACGGCGCGGTCAACGCCACCGACGTGTTGCTGGCGCGGAACAATCAAACGAACTTCCTGAGTGCGCTGAATCTAATCGATCTTTCCGCCGCCGAAAGTAGCTGCCGTCGCCAGACGGTGGGGGACGCCGCCACGGACGCCGTCGACAAATTGCTAGCGACGTATTGGCCGTAGGGTGGCACGACTTTTTACGCCGAAGGCGTTCCACCAAAGCACAAACGATGTTGTAAAAAGGGCTTTCGATACAGCTCGTTTCGCCGCGAGCCTGCCACCGATCCCCCTGCGGGCGGGGGAAGCAGGCCGTTGGCAAGGTGCGATTTGCACCCGAGCCTGGCCGCTTGCGGCTTTGTAGAAGAAGAAGCGTAGGACGGATTTTCAATCCGTCACGGGAAACGGGTTGAAGATTCGTCACCGGAGACGGATTGAAAATCCGTCCTACGGCTTTTTTCTAACGCCCCGCATCTAATCGCGCAGGGCCGGTTGAAACCACCCAGAACCGCATGAATGCGGTCACTACGAGCGCGGTTCGCGGGACCGCTTGACCATCTCCCGGGTCGCCAATAGAATGCCAGCTTGCGATTATCTCGATGATAGGCGACCAGACCGATGCAAACGATTAGAACCAAGCGGGGGTTGGATTTGCCGATCTCCGGCGCTCCCCGGCAACGGATCGAAGACGGGCCCGCCGTGCAGACGGTTGCCGTGGTGGGGCCGGACTACGTCGGCATGAAGCCGACCATGGCGGTCCAGGTGGGC
>JABMRB010000284.1 GCA_013202865.1 Candidatus Nealsoniibacteriota bacterium
GAGCGACACTTCGCAGCGGTAGTAGTGGTCCATTTCGAGCCGCATGGCCGTCTCTTCGTCGAGCCCCACGGCGACGGCCCGGGTTGCCCGGCCGGCGAGTCGGTAGAACTTGCCGCGACACGGCTCGGGATCGCCGACCATTTCATCCAGGTTCGGAAGCGGGCCGGCCCAGTGCTCGATGTCCCAGACGCGAAACCGGCAGACGTGGTAGAGGATCTGCCGCATGATCTCCGTTTCGTCGACCACCGCCTCGCGACCGCCCAACGGGCGACCGTCGATCAGATTGTCGAAGTAATTGCTCCCGACGCCGCGCCGGACCAGCATCTCGCGCGGGCTGGAAGCCGCGGGACCGTGCGGACTGGCGGTCGGTTCCGCGGGCCCTGTATCGCTGGGCTCTGTATCGACGGGTTCTGTATCAACGGGTTCTGGGCTCGGCGGGTCGGGTTGGGCCGGATTCTCGACAGATGCCGGTTCGCCGTCCTGCGCCCCGATAGCCGCCGGCGGCATGCAGATCAGGATGCAAAAAACGGCTGCCAAGAAGATCAGCAGCGCCGGCCGGGCCAACCTGTTCGTGCGTGGTTCGTACCTGGAAACGGACATGGTGCGTGTGCCGAGGGGTGAACGACGGTTGCTAAGCCGCAAGCGGCTATTGGTTCGATTCGGTGTCGACTTCGTTGAGTGCGTCGAAGTTCGGGGGCTCTGCGCCTTCTTCTTCGGCATGTCCGGGTCGCGTGCGGCAAAACACAAATATCGCGGCAAATATGCTAACCACCAGGGCGCCGGCCATGATCCACAACACACCGGTGAAGTCTGGCCCGGAGGACTCATTTCCCCTGGGCGGGGGCGGCTGCCAGTTGACCGTCCGTGCCAACACGGCGGGCGAAGTCCTAACCTTCTTGTCCTTCCCGGAGTACACGCAACGCTTGAAGAAGAAGCCGGTAATCTCCACGTCCGCTACCACTTCCATGCCGGTCGGGAAGCCCTCGGGCAGGTCGAGACAGTAGATCACGATCGGGGAGACGTCGTCCGGCCATAGCCAAACCTGCCAGAGTCTCTCGATCCCCAGGTCGTTCCGTGCGGCCCCCGTCGGGCACGCCCGACGAACCGTGCCGCTGACAGTGACCAACTCGCCACGATATTCGTTCGACTGCTGCTGGAGTTGGACAAAGGCAACCGGGCCGGTCGAGGCCTTATCGAGCGTCTCCTGGTCCGTCTCCTTGAGCACCTTCAACATATTGAACCAGGACTCCTGCTCCTGCTTGCGAAAGCGCGTGTCGTCCCGAATCGTCCGAAACAGCTTCGGGTCCACGCCCGGGAAATAGCGGCCGGCGGGTTCTTCTTCCGTGTCGGGCAGTTCGTCGGGTAGCGAGATGAACGTGTCGCGGATCTTCGGTTCTGCGGGCGGCTCGTATAGGTTGTCGATCCGGGTCTGGCCGGGCTGGTCCGCGGCGTGTGAATCCCCGCTCAAGCCCAGCATGGCCATGATCCCGCGCAGATTGTCGGGATCACGGGCCTCGGTCATCATATAAAAGACCAGCCCCAGCGACATCACCAGCAGCAAGATACGCCACTGCTCGCGGCGTGAGAGGTAGTTTCGGGGTTTGGAGGTTCGTCGAATTCTGACCATGGCTTTCCGTGATGTAGGCGTCCCGCCTGCACAATGCCACAGGCGAGCCGCCGGTGGCCACGAGTTCTTCAAGGGGCTGCTAGGGAATTCTATCCCCGGTTTCGCCCCGCAACAAGTTGACTATCCGTGCCGTCTCGGCGGCAGCGGGCCGTCTGACCATTGAAATCGTCCGATTCGGCCGATTGTATTGCAGGCAAGCTAGGGGTACGGAAACCGCAACCCCCCTGGAGGGTGGATGCGCTCGGCCGCTTGCGGCTTCCCACCGTGGGTTGCGCGGGGGCAAGCCACGCGGCTCGCTATGAATCCGCTCAAAATTGGGACACTCCCGGGCGATTCGCTTACAATATAGGTATTGGGCGGGCACAGATCGGGGAATAGTCCGTCCGCCTCAGCGCGAATCCTACTGTGGTCGGAGGTCCGCAACTTGCGGCTGGGCCAGCGGCCGGGCGTGGGAATCGAAAAAGGAGCACAGAGTTTGGCATTATCCCTGGCCCAATTCAATCGGTTGGTAGCCGACCACGGCGCGACAATGTATCGAATCGCCTATCGCTTGGTGGGTGATCGGCACGAGGCCGAGGACGTGGTGCAGGAGGCCTTTCGATCGGCTTGGAAGAGCCGCAAGTTGTTTCGGCCCGGTGGCGCCGAACGAGCCTGGCTGGCGTCGATCCTGCGGCGGCGGGTGGCCGACCACTGGCGACGCCCCAGACCACCGGTCACCTTGGCTTCCGACAAGAACATTGAGATCGCCTACCCCGGCGAAGACCCCCTGCGCGACGAACTCTCCGACGAGATGCAGCGGGCGCTGGGGCAGTTGCCGACCGAATTGCGAGAAACCCTGTTGATGGTGGTCGTCGCCGAGCTAACCCACCAGGAGGCAGCCGACGTGTTGGAGATCCCCTTAGGCACGGTCCTTTCCCGAGTCAGCCGTGCCCGAAAACGCCTCCGGGAATACTTAGTAGCCGCCGCCGCCCAATAGTAAGAACTCGTACAGGAATTACTTCCCGATTTGGCTATGAGCAGTGAGCTATGAGCAGTGAGAAAGCTCATTACTCAAAGCTCACTGCTCACTGCTCAAAGCCAACACCCAAGAACTGAATCGGATAGTTTACGAGTTCTCAGCCCGACCGGTTCGTGAAAAACACAAAGAAGGAGAAAGACGCGTGGACGACCTAAGTCCCCTGAGTTCCGACGAAACGATCAAATTGTTCGATAAGTACGTGATCCCCAACTACGGGCGGTTTCCCGTCTCGTTGGTCCGCGGCGAGGGATCGTTCGTCTGGGATAGCGAAGGCCGGCGCTATCTGGACCTGTTTCCCGGCTGGGGATGCAACCTGCTGGGACACTGCCCCGCGCCGGTGGTCGCGGCGGTTCGCGATCAGATCGGCCGGCTGATCCATGCACCAAACACCTGGTACATGGAGGCCCAAGGGCAATGGGCGGCGGCGCTGTCCGAGCGGAGTTTCGGCGGCCAGGCCTTCTTCTGCAACTCGGGTACCGAGGCCAACGAGGC
>JABMRB010000285.1 GCA_013202865.1 Candidatus Nealsoniibacteriota bacterium
GGCGCGGTCGCTGTAACGAACATCTCCACAACCGCTTCCTTCTCATTCGCCACGGGTGCCGGATTCACGAACGGCGACCTTTCATTCGACCTCGTCAACGGCCAAAGCACGCGATTCATAATATCCGACTGGACGGAACTTCTCGCTGGAAACGATCTCGCGATAAGCGGTCTTGAGAGTGCCGACATTGACATCAGTGTTGGAGCGAGTCCGCTTCATTCATTTGGCTTCGATTTCGTCGAACCCCAATTCGACCCAAACGTCAATGCACCGTTCTTCGAGTCCACGTTCTCAGTCACGCTGAAGAACGACACGACAACCGTAGGCAGCTTCACCTTTGAAAGACCAAACGATTCGGTTCAATTTGTCGGCGTATGGACCACCGACCCCAGTGAAGCCTTTGATCGAGTGGAAATCCGCGAGACCGTGGGTGGTATTGAAAACGAGTTCTTCGGGGAATTCTATGCCGGCACAGCCACCGAGCCCGTCCCAGCCCCAACAACCGTCGTTAGTCTTATCGGACTCGGCATCATGTTGACGACCACTTGGCTACATAGTAGGAGGAAGCAGAAATGAGACGATTGGCATTGGGGGCGGTGGTGTTGGCGTGTTGTGCTGGGCAAGTGTGGGCGGATTCGATTGTCAGTATCTACAGCGACAAGGGGGCGTTCTTGGCCGACACGGGGGCGACTAGTGCAACCGGGCCGTTGCCGCATCTTGGAGCCATCCCAGGGGGAGCCAATGGGGTTCAGACCGTCGGTGACGTGACGTTCACTATGTCTGCCCCCGCCTCCCAGTTGTGGTTCGGAAGAGAGTATGACCTCACCGCACACATTCCGGGCCCCGACATCGGCACTAGTGACGTTGAAAATATCAACGCCGACTTGGCGTCTCCGGTGCTCGCACTCGGCTTTGACTTTGTGGAGCCGGAATTCGACCCCCATATCAACGCCCCGTTTGTAGACTCAACCTTTACCGTGAGTCTGTTGCTCGAAGCAGAGGTTCTCGATTCGTTCACGTTCAACGCCCCTAACGACACGGCTGCTTTCGTCGGCGTTACATCGTCGGCACCGTTCGACCGCGTGGAGATTCGCGAGACGGTTGGCGGTATCGAGAATGAGTGGTTTGGCCAGTTTTACACCGCGCCCGTTCCCGAACCCTCCACCCTCTTCCTATTGGCCATGGGCGTGGTTGGTCTGCTGGCGTATGGCTGGCGGCGGAGGAAAGCGTAGCCGGTAGCAATACCAGCGCCGCCGGGTTCGCCAGACCCGGCGGCCACACGCCCAAATTGTCAAAGAACTTCTCGCCCGTCATCGCCACCGCGGGGCGTGCCAAACCGCTTCGCATCCTCCAGCTCACAGCGTCGCCACAGCTCCGCTGCGTTGGCGATGAGTTCGGGCGTGAAATCCGCGGGCGGTGGCAACAGGCGCGGAGAGTCCGGCCCACCCCACGCGTCGACGCAACTCGCCACCCGTTCCGGCAGTGCGGCGTAGATACAATTGGCCGCGGCTGTCAGCTCCGCCTTCGACCGCGCAATATGCTGCCGCACAAACTCGCTCACCCTCGGGTAATCCAAGTCGGCCATGCGGCAAGCGAACAGCGGAGCCTCCACGGCGTCCCACATGGTCCAGTGGTGTTTCGCATAGAACGCGTCGAGCCACGCCAGAAAGGTGGAGGGCTCGCGTGCTGCCTTGCGGGCGGCCTTGCCCTCCTTGGTGAGCATCCGTGCGATCGTGTCGTTTAGCAGCGCGACGGCCGAGCGTCGCAGCAAATTCCAGCGGATTTTCGCCATGGTGGTTTCCTCGTAAACCTCCCCAGCCGGCCGAAAGGCAACCGGCCGGGGAGTTGCTCGACGCCGGCAACACTACCTGAAACGGCGCCGCTCGTCACACGGTCCCCCTGTCTGTCTTCTCTGTGCCCCACGCGGTCCAATTGCTCCAACCGGCCTCCCCGTGATGAACTGCCCGCACGGCCCGCGTGGCGTACACCTTGCAACCTAGCTCGTGCAGTTGACGGCCGAGCCTCCAATCTTCTGATTCCCTCTCGACCTCCCACTGGTCGTTGCGCCTGACAAGCCGGTCGCGCTGCTCGAAGTAGATACTTGCAACGCCATCGTGGTGCGTATGCCAGAACGGCCGCCGCAAGTCGGCCAGCCAACAGCCGGTGTTAATCAGCAGGGCGTTGTCCGGGTAGCCGGCGCCGACGTTGTCGAACGTGATCGGCAGTTCCATCACCTCGTGCATTGTCAGTCGCCGGAGTGGGTGCCACTTGTCGCCGGGATTGCCGATGGCCGTGGACGTAACGCCGGCCGGATCGCAAATCGGAATCACAGCCGACACCACGTCCGCGTCGAGGCGGTTCATTTCGTCCATCAGTAGGTCGACCCAGAACGGGTCCGGTTCAATGTCCGAATGCAACATCGCCGCGTGGGTCACCTTGCCATCGTCGTACAAGTTCAAGGCACTGGCCCAGAGCGTGTTGAACACCCGGGCGAGTCCCGTGCCTGCGACGGTAAACCGCCGCACGTCGTACCGCTCGGTTGGTAGATAGAGCCCCCGCGCCGCGCCGGCTTGCATTTCGCCGCCACGCAATGGCATCAACACTGCTACGCAAGTTGGGGATTGCTTGGTCATTAGCCGGCCGAAATCTTGAGTGTGCTATTTTCGGACCACAAGGCACCGTCTACGCTTGGGTCTGCCGTTGGTAAGTTGGTGATAATGAATTGCCCTAAGCGACCGTTGGTGTCGCCCGGGCCCGAGGCTCCGAGCGTTAAAGTGAAGTCGCCTCCGTTGCCCCCCGTTCCGGACGCGTCTCCGCCTGCGCCACCATCACCAGTGTCGAAACTAACGGATGCACCGTCTCCGCCATCCGCCGTCCCTGAAGAAACCAACCCCGCGTTGCCGCCGGTGCCGGGAGCAAATACCAAGTCGCCCCCGGCAGCACCGTTTTCGTTCTCGCCGACCGCACCGCTCGATCCGTCTCCGGTGCGGATATTCAGATCTCCACCGGCTACACCGGCCTCCCCGGTGGACGCGGAACCACCTGCTTGCGTAGTCGCAAATGCATCCTGCCCAGCCGTGTCGGCTGCCGCGTTGTGACTAGTTCCCGCGTCGTCGAATGTCACGAGCGCGACACCGCCGATTTTCATGGTAATCGCAGCCACTGAGTCGATTGTCAGCGCGGCACTGACAATCGAACTTGCCGTCAACGCTTCAATCGTCGCCGCCGTGAACGTCGCGTCGGCAATCGTGCCCGACAGCGTGTTGCCGTTGAAAATAACCACGCAGCCCGACAGTAGTTCAAACTCTTGCGCCGCGTTCAGTTTGGAAAAACGTCCGTATGTACCACCAGGTCCCATTGCAAATACCCCTCTCGAAAAAGTGTTAGTGATTCTCGCCCGACGGCCGGCTGTCCACCAGACCGACCGCCGGGCTCAGCGAGCCGGCCCGTTGCCACCAGCTCAGGCTGGAACTGTGCTCTGTGTGTAGGAAGTTATCGTTGGATCCGCGCTCCCGTGTCGGACGAACGTGATCGCGGATAAGTGTACGGATGAAAATCGAAACACGGGTTCGCGACCATTGCGCGTAAACGCGACGTCTTCCGAGTAACGCGTGCCACCAACCGCAAGCACCGGCACCACGCCGGCGTACCGATGGGCTTGGAGTTGCTGTCGGAAACAATCCGCGTCAACGGCTCCGAATAGCCCCAGCCGGTAAGCAAGCGCGTTGCGGAACCAGCACTTATCGAGGTGCAAGTTTGCCAGCGATGGGTCAAGCCGCCAACTGGGATAGTTCTCGAATTGCACGTTGACTAGCCCCGCGCCGCCGAGCATCGAATCGAATGCGCCGGGGGCAAACGTACCGCGGCACGCCTGGCCCGGCGAGTCGGCCCAGCGGAAATAGGTCTGCTCGTTGAATCGGACGACAAGGCCCCCAACGGTCAGCCGTGGTGCGGTGGTGGCAGTCATCGTCGAACCTCGATGGTTGTCGATTTGCACGCCGGCGTCGACGTGAACGTGATCTCTTGCAGGTCGGCTTGGTGAACGAGCAAGTGTTCCGCGGTGCCGTGGACGAAGTTTCTCGCGAGGGTCTCGTCCGATGTGGCCTCGCCCCAGCCGATCGACATTCCGCGAACGGTCCCGTCGGTGACGTCCTGCAATAGCTTGCGAGACGTCGGGCTATCAAACAGGTCGAGCGAGTACAATAGCCCCTCGCCGTCGGCGGACAGTCTTAGGTTCGTGTCGGTGTTGCCTACCTTTCGGCCCCAGTCGTGCTCAATAAGGGCGGCGACGGTTCGTCCACTCGACAGAACGGAGCGAAAGCACCCGGCTTGAAAATGAGCGGGCACACCCTCCGGCGTGAGGTTGGGCTGGTAGCCACGCAACGCGGTCCAGTAGACCGCCGCCACGCCAGATAGCCGGGCAATCAGTTTCGGGGCAAGCATGGCCGAGCGTCGCCGCTGCCGCGCTCGCCGTGCCTCGTCTTCGGCAGCCAGGTCGCGGCCGGGCTTCGCTGGACCGAACCGGCGAGATAGGTACCGCGCGAAGTACGCCGTACAGCGAGCCTCGACTACCTCACGACTGCACCCGGCGAACTGGGCGTCGAGTAGCTCGGACGCCTTGCGGACAATCGCGTCGGGAAGGTTGTCGGTCGAGAGCAACGCGCCGACCGCATCGCCCGTGTCGACAATATCGGACGCGTGAATCGCCTTCGGTCGCCAGAGCGGCGGTAGGACGTTGCCCTTTTCGTCGAGTGCCGGCCTGCCGCGAGAGTCAAGTCGCGTCTCCTCGTCGACAGTCAGCACGAGCGACGAGGATAGGGCGTCTGGGTCGCTCGTCGCCAAATCCAGTACATAGCGGCCCAGCGGTTTGCCGCCCCCCACCGGTTCGTCGAGTGCCGTTTCGTCGAGGATTAGATCAGCGCGGACACACATCCGTTCTTGCCGGTCGTCGAGGTAGGCTAGTCGCGGTCGTCTCGCCCTCCCCAGAAACTTGCCCAGCCCGTCGTTGCTCATATCCGGGTGGGTAAATCGCGACTTCGTGCCCAGGGGACCGTTGCCTTCCATCAGTCGCACGATTGCGCGCAGACTATCTTGATCGAACTCGCCGCGGCCCTCCGACTTGAACGGGCCTTCTTGCGCGACCGTGTAGCCGCGGATGGCCCCCGCCTCGTGGTCGACGCCGATCGAACTGCTGGTTGCGTTAGCTCGCAGCCATTCGGTTGTGGCTGGTAAGGTAGCTGAACTCATTTGTTCCCCCTTTTCAGAATCCGCCCGATCAGCCCCAGTCCCCGCGGCTGTCGGTAATCTCGCTTGAATTTTTGCAGGTTCAGTGTTCGCAATCGCGGCAGCAGTCCCGTCGAATGGTCGTTGTCGCGAAGGCAGGGTAACGTGTTGTAGCTGATGCCCGCCGCGGTTAGTTCTCGCCGCAACCTCGACTCATCGCCGATGACGGTCAAGAGCTGGCTAAGCTTTTCGACGTAGCGCGTGTGCAGCGCCTCGATTTCGGCACTACGTCCGGCAAGCAATGTCTTCGACGCCGCGGCCCGTGCCCCTCGCAAGTTGCTCTCGGCCGATGCGATGGCCGAATTGAGCGAGGTTCGCTGGCGAGCCAAAACGTTTCGGCTTGGAAGCATCCGGGTTTCAACCGCCTCGCCGCGCAGTAGCCGCTCGGCAATTTCTGCGGCGCCTTGCAGGTCGCCGGCGTCGCTGCCGGGTCCGGTTGGGTCCGGCGAGTTCAACCGCTCGATGATCTCTGCCCGGGCGGATCGCAGCCGGTCGACGATCGCCTGGCATTCGCGCACGTCTGGAAACGCGTCGACTGACCGTGGCTCCGATGTTTGCGGTTTGCGTTTTCGTGTAGTACCAATTGACATCATCACACTGCCCCTTTCTAAAGTGAAAAAAGTTGCTCTTCTCGGTCGAAGTCTTCGCCGAGTTGCTTCCGTTCATCGTCCGTGAGTAGGCCGTGTCGGTCGAGGTACGCCGCTTGCGATTCGATGACCGGCGGGTTCTCCCAAGCTGGTTTGTTGTAACACTTGCAGGCGCCGAACGAGACCTTCTGTCGCGCCCACGCGGGCGTATCGGGATCGGCAAGTACGTCGTGCCCGCGCAGAACCCGTCGGGCTGGCTCGGGCGCGTCGAACCACCACCACGCGGCCGGGCGTTGGCCCGGGCGCTCGGCGATGTAGGCCGGTAGCAGTTCGTCGCGGAGTTCGCCCCACCCTTCGGCCACGGCGTCCGTATCAAGGTCGCCGCCCGCGTAGAATCCCACGGCAGACTGCGGCACGGGCGTTCGGCCGCGCCGCAGCACGTCGCGGTGGGCTTCGGTGTATTCTATTTGTCGCTGGCGTTTTCCGCGTCGTCGTAGTCTTGGCATTTCGTTAGCCCCCTGTTCCTGCCCGGCGGTGACCGCGTGTTTCACCCGGCAACTCGACGTCGAGACCGAGTTCTCTCGCGAGCCGCAGAAACGCAAGATGCGCCTGCCGCTCCATATCAACTGCCGGGTTGGGTTTCACTTGCTTGAATCGATCGAGGAGCACGACGCCGCCTTTGTCGACGACCGCACGGGCCGCGTCCGCTCGGTCGAGTTGTTGACAGGCAGCACGTAGTAGCTCGACGTGCTGTGGCTCTTCGAGCACGAACTGCTTGTGGACGTCGAGCCAAAATCGCTTGGCGGTCTTGCTCCACTTCACAGGCGGCGCTGGGGCTCGTTTAGGCTTCATGGTCTGGGCTCCTGGGGGGTCCTGGGCGGGCGGCCGAATTTTGTCTGCGCTGGGGCAACGCGCAAAAGCGGGGGCGGGCGAGACGGTCTGCAGCCGGGCACCCTCTCATCTTCTACCCCAGGGGGAGGGGTATGCGTCTCCCCCGTGCCGTTGACCATCGCCAGGACGGCCTTGTAGGCGATGTTGAACACTTCCTGCGAGCGAAGCTTAGGGTGTGCCGCTTCGGTGCCGACCAGCCCACGCAATCGCTGGTGGACGCTGAACCAGTGAGCCCCCGGCTTCAGTCCGTCGGCCGCGGTTGCGAGCCGTGGCTCTAGGTCGAGTAGGTCCTGCCAGGTCATCGTGTCGTTACTGCTCACGTGAATAGCTCCTGCTGTCTTGGTTGATACTTCCGGTCATCCGTCAGCCATGGTGTGGGATCGTCGTCCTGCTCGCTCGGGTCACCAAAGTGGACCAGCATCCATAATCGTGTGTGGAGCTTCCGCCACCGCTTGACGTCGAACGGCTCGGCCTGGGCGATGTGCCCACCCATCCGCTGCTCAAATGATTCCCACGTCTCGGCCCGGTCGTGCGCTGCCTTGGCTTCGGCCACCAGATCGATGCCCGTGGCCTTGGCCTGGCGCTCCTCACGGCGTCGTTTGGCGCTCTTGACGATTGCCTTAACCATCACGCCCCCTCTCGCTGTAGCTGCCTGTCGGCTCGCTCTCGCAGCCGTTGTGCGGCGCGTCGCAACCGCCGTCCTTTGTGTGGTGGATCGCAGATCATGCAGTGTTGCCCACCAACAACGTCCCACCACAGTTCCAAGCTATTGCAGGTTGTGCATGGCGTCACTTCGTCGGGGTCCAACTCGTCCAGTTCGTCCGGCGGTGTGACGAGTGGCGGTGCCTCGCGTGTCGCCGTCTCGTCTTGCAGCGGGGGCGCGACTTGCGACGCAGGCGTGCCGGACGATGCCCATTCCGGCAAATCGTCAATCCAGCCTGGCACAGGCGGAACATGATCCGCTCTATATCTTTCCTTACGCATAATATGAAACGTATATACGTTTTCCGTTTTTCTGTAGGGGTTTATTAAAGTCGGATCATGTTCCGCCTGTGCCGAAACTACTCCCAAGAGGGTTTTAAGCCCACTCCGTTGTACGTTCGTGCCCTCTCACCATCGACGCGAGGTTGGGAGTCCCGCAGGGCCGGTAGGATCGCTCGCAGGTCGCGGCCGAATTGTGCCGAGTCCAACACGTGCGTCCGGCCGCCGGCCTTGCACCACTCGACATAGGCGTCGAACAGGTCGCGCCGCGTCTCGGAATACTCCGGGCCAACCCGGCAGCAGTCGCGGACGAAGGTGCCCACGGGCGAAGCCAGCTCGTCAAGCTGTTGGATCGACTCGGCCCCCGACTCGGGTTGCAGCAGCCCACCGCGCTCTTGGAGCTTGCGCCAGCCGTCGATTGCCCACCACAGGACGCCCGGCAGTTCATTCATCAGCGCCGGCAGTAGCAACTTGTCTTCGCAGCCGTACCACGATTGCGTGAGTCGCAACACGATCATCCTGGAAACGATCGTGCCGCTGGCGTCGGGTAGCCGGGGCAGCTCATTTGACACCAACATGATCCTCGTCGGCAGCGTGGTTGTGACGGGCCGCAGAAACTTCCGATCCAGGTCGATCGCATCGCGGCCGGTGATCGACAACAGCCGTTCAACGATCGTGTGCGCGTCAACCCTGCCCGACAGTCTCGCGTCGCCAATTACCGCTAGTGTTTTTCCGATCAGCCCCCATAAGCCGAACTGTGAGGCGAAGGTTCCCAGCGTCGGTGAGGCCACGTTGTCCTGCCCCACCAATGCCGCGAGCACCTTGGCAATAGTTGTTTTGCCGCCGCGCTTCGGGCCGATCAGCGCCAGCAGTTTATCTTGCGACGTGTCCGGCGTGAGCAAGTAGCCCGCCCACAATTGCAGCGACTGGATTGCCTCGGGATCGTCGGGCCACAGTTCAGACAGGAACCGCAACCACCGCTCCGGCTTGGGCGTGCCGGTCCCGATAAAGTCGCAGTCCAACGCGGCGGTGGCAAACAGTGCCGGCGTCGGGGGAACGCTGTACTTATCGCCGCCGAACAGGCTCGGCAGGTGGACGATCAGGTTTCGGCAGATCAGCAGTTCCGCGGGGCGCCAGTCCGAACCGGGCGTGGTCGCGAGCCAGGATGGCGCCTCGATGGTGCTCGGCAGTAGGGCTTGCGATTCGAGTTGCATCAGGGTATTGGATAATGCAGATCGGCCCACCTTGAAGTATCGCCGGTTCAGGAAGTCAACAAGGTGCGCGCGTACGTCCGACTCGCGCAGTTCGACGTATCGGCCTTTCGTCCACTTCCACCAGGTCTCCCGCCAACACCGCAGTCGCGGGTGGCCGTCCTTCTTCGTCGCGTCAAGAAGGTGTTTGGCCTCCTCCTCCGGCAGCATCTCGGCAGCCGGTTGCTTCAGCGAGTCCGGGTCCGGCGGCTCCGGCTCTTCGGCCTGGTCGATCAGCTTCCGAAGCGAATCGGCACCCTCCGCGACAACGTAGTCGTCAAGGCCAACTTTCGCGCCGCCGGGCCCGGCCGGCAGCCGGACGATCTTGACAGTGGCGCCGTAGTTACCCAGCGTCGCGGCGAGTAGCCGTTCATTGTCGCGGACGTTTTCGTTTTCAACGGCGTCGGAGTCGAAGGCGAGATAGACTTCGCGCCCCTTCCATCGCATTTGCTCCAAGTCGGGCAACAACGCCGATGATTTCCGGGCATGCCAACAATCTACGCCAGACAAGGCGACGCACAGAAACCCGTTTTGCGTGGCGCAGAGACTCTTCTTTTCACCCTCGGTCAACAATAGCGGGCGCTCAACCTTGGCCAGATCGCCGTTGACCGATTGTGGGATATACACCCGCACGGGACTTCCCGACGGTGCCAGGTACTTCGCCGCCTTGCCGTTTGCGTTTTGCGGTGGCCGATCCGGTTTGATCCGGCACAATACAATCGCGCCGGCCTGGTCGAAGTAGGGAAACACCAACCCCGGGCCGTTTTTTCTGCTGTACCTTTTCCGGTTCAACAGCGAGGCCAGCTTTTGGTGGTCCGTTTCCGAATATATCCCCGATGCGCGGATCGTCGCATCGGACAATCCACTGCGGCGGAGGTTTTCTTGGTGGTGGGGTAGAATTTTCATGGCTTTGTGATACAATTCATTGTGTGGATTCAAGACCCCGACGCGACGGCCGTTATCAGCCGTCGCGTTGGGGCGCTTTCTTTAGGAAAACGATTCCTCGGCCTCTTGCTGCAACTCGACATTCGTGTCGGCCGGGTCCATCGGTTTCGGCGCCGCTTCGGCCTGGCCGTTTACAGCGGGGCGGAGTCGCAGGCCGTCGCAGGTCTTGCCGGCGAACTGGGTCTTCGCGCAATATAAAACCACCCGCTGCCCGGCCCAGTCGTCCGAGTCCTCGCCGAACGCATCGGATAAAACCTCGGCGTTGGTTCGATTTAGCACCAGCCCGCGATCCTCCCCCTTGAAATACAAAACTGGCTTTTTGTCGCCGGTCGATTCCATCAGCTCCACATCGACATAGTCCGTCGTAAGCTGGCGCTCGCGGCCGCGTTCGATGTCGGCGGCCTTCAGATACTTCGACGGGAACATTTCGCTCATTTTCATCAACCGATTCCTCTCTGAAAAGTTAAGTTATGCCGGCCGCGCGGCCGACGGTTACGCTTTGCTATCGCCTGCCCCTGCCTCGCTGTGGAACCCGGGTGCTGCCAAGAATCAATCTGTCGAGTTGTTGCTTGTCGATCAGCACCTTACCCTTGACCGGCCGGTGCGCTGTCAGGTCACCACGTTCGACCAGTCGCCGGATGGTATCCTCAGACAGATCGCTATACGTGGCCGACGCCTTGACGCCGAGATAGCGCTGCGGCGGTGCAGCGCGGGACGCAAGCAGGGCGTCGAGCTTCGCGGCAATCGTCGCGAGGGTGATCGGCTCAGGAGTGGCGGTTGATTCGGTCATGCCGGGGTGGCCTCCCCGGGAGCGACCGATACAACATCCAAGGGGGCCTTCTCCTCACGGCGTTCACGCTGTGATCGGGTAGCCTCTTGGATTTCTCGTAACCTGGCCGCAGCCGCAGCCAGATCGTCGAAAGCCTTTTCCTCTTCTGGCGTGTTTTTCTTGCGTCCCATCGTATTTGTCCTGGCTCGGGATTCGTTGTCCCTTTCCCTAACCAGGAGCGGGGGTATCGTGCGCGCAGGATACCCCCGCAAAGACGCCAAGAACCCTTGTTTTCAAGAACGAAAACAAATTTAGAAAATCGAGAAGATGCCCCGTCAGCTACCCCCGCTGGTCGTCTTCGGCGGTCACATCGTCTTGACCGCCTTTGGTCTGCTGAATTTGCTGCGTTTTGTGTTTTACCCAGCGTGCCCCCATCTTCTCCATGCACTTCTCGTAAGCCTGCTTGACGGTCTTGCGATCCCTACCTAACCGCCGCCCGGCCTCTGCGAAGTTTCCTTTGCACTCTGCCACAATTTGAACAGCCTCCAGTTGCTTGGTGGTTGGTGCAGGCGGTCCGTCAGTCGCTTGCCGGTGTCGTCGTTTCCGGGGGGGCTGTGTCGCGCTGCTCGCGGCGCTGGCAGCTACCACTTGTGTTGCATCCGCCAACTGCTTGCCAAACTCGCTCAGAGTGGCGGCCTGCTTGTCGATCGCCGTCGCCAGTTCCCCCCCGGCTGGCGACTCGCCCACCGTGGACACGCCACCCAGCTTCGCCCGAATGCTCACCTCGACCTGCCCCAGGTACTTCACGGCCTGTTGAAACTGCTGGTGGACCACGACGTATGGGTCTTCGATCTCCTTCAGCACGGGGTCAGAAAAGCGTGCCTCCTCGCCCTGATCGTCCGGTAGGTCGCGAAGCAACGCATACCGCCGATCTATGGCGGTTGTGACTGGGTGCCGGTGGCACTTCGCCTCTGTGGATGCCCCCTCCATATCGCCATCGAGAATCTGGCAAGCGCGAAACGACAGCCGTTGAAACTCCCGCAGCGGGTTAAGGAGTGTTGCCTCGAAATCCTCGGCAAACTCGACGGAGGCACCCAGTTTCATCCAAGTGACTAGGGCGTCAAGATGATGCGCCTCGTAGAGCCACTCGATCTGATCGGGGGAGGGAGGGTCGGCCGTAAGGCGAAACCAATCCCGGGTGATCTGCTCCAGTCCCTCGCGTATCCCCTTGATTCCGTCGCAGGGGTCCAGGGTCTTACTCGCCATAGTGCTCTGTCCTTTCTAAGCCGAGCCGGCCAGCGAGCCCCATGGCGGACAGAGCGTGCCACGGAACTCGCTGGACCGTTGGGCGGTGTACAGCCGCCACCCGGCAATTCCAATCAATCTACAACGTTACCGAACATTCCGGAAGCTCGCGCCCCCGGTCAAGAACGCCCTTTTCATTTTGTGACCGTTTTGTGACCGAACAGACCCCAAAACAGCCCAAATCAGCGTGTTTGGGCGGTGTGGGCAAGATGGCCTTTGCGACGGAAAACCCTATTTTACAGGGGTTTTTCACGCTTTTCGGGGCGCGTGGAGCATCAGGTGGGCCATCTCCGGCGGGCAGTTCAGACGGACGGGCAACTCGCCGGAAACGCCGCGGGTGACGTGGAGGATCGTGGGTGGATTGTAGAAGACGCCCGAGGCGTAACGCACGCCCAATTCGCTGGGTGTGAAGATCGGACCGATCAACGGGAAACGGATCTGCCCGCCGTGGGTGTGGCCGGCTAGTAGCAGGTCGGCGTCTTCGGTTCGAGCCCAAGCAAACTGGTCGGGGCTGTGGGATAGGACGATCCGCGTGGGGCCGCCGTCGCGGGGCTTTGGGCAGTTGCTCACGTCGGCGGCCGGCGGAAACCAGGGTAATTCGTTGCCGATCAAGACGACCGGCTCGCCGCGGATCTCGACTTGCTCCCACCGGCCGCCCAGGTCCACCAGTCCGCACCGGCGCAACACGTCGCGGATCCGGGCCGGGTCGGCGCGGCGGTCGTGATTACCCAACACGAAGAAGACACCGTAGCGGGCGCGGAGCCGGCCGAGTGTCTCCGGCAACCAGTCGATGTACTGGGGGCGGTCGATCAGGTCGCCGGTGACGGCCATCAGATCCGGCTCGATCTCGTTGGCTTGGGCGACCACCTCCTGGAAATAGGACTTGCCGATCCGGCCGGTGAAGTGGAAGTCGGAGAGGTGGACGATCGACAGCCCGTCCAGGGCCGCCGGCAGCCGCGGCACGTCGATCGCGAGTTCGGTGACGTCGAGTTGCAGGATCTGGTTCCCCGGCATCCGCACGAGGAAATGACTATCGTGGTTGTCGGGGCTCGGCGCGTGGGCGTCGCGATTGAGTTGCAGTGGACGGCTGCGATGCGAGCGGACCACGTTGGGCGGGCGGTGCAGCACGTGGCGCCGAAACCAGCACAGTGCGGTGATGGTTCCCGCGACCCAACAAGCAACCAGATAAACCTGGGCGGCCGGGGGCAAGCGGCTGCGTAGGGACTCCTCGATTGGCTGCGGACCGACGACGATGAACCACCACGCCAGCGCCACCGGCCCCAGCGCCAGGAACGTCAGGCCGGGGAGCGTGAGGAGTTTTCCGATCCCGTGCGGCATCCCCTTGCCGTGGATACGGTTGGTCAGCGCGACCCAGAAGAACGCGTGACCGGGTAACGCCAATAGTAGCAGAAGGAGGTCCATGGCTTGCGGCTAGGTCTGCTCTTTGTAGCCGAAAGTGCAGGGCGGACCCGGCGACTGGATTGCCTGCTCGACCGAGCCAAGCAATTGGTCCAGGCGGAACGGTTTGTAGAGCACCGATTGCAGTCCTGCCTGTCGGGCCTTGACGATCGAATGGCTCGGGTCGTATCCGAAACCGGTCATCAGGATTAGCGGCAAGGGGTCCATGATTCGTTGCAGCTTGACCATCAGTTCGTAGCCGGTCATGTCGGGTAACCGGATATCTGCGATGACGGCGTCGTAGCCAGCGTCGGTGGCGGCACGGATCATACAGAGCGCTTCGTCTCCGTTGTGGGCCGTTTCGACCACGCACCCGAAACGTTCCAGTTGGGCGTGGGCGGCGCCGCGGACGTTCTCGTCGGCGTCGACCACCAGCACGCGTCGGCCGCGAAGTATCGGGCGATCGTCCGTTCCCATCGTCGGGGGCATGGCCTGGGCGGGGGCCATCCGCCGCCCGACCTTCTGAATCACTTGCTTGATGTCCCGCGTGTTGCGCAGTATCCGCTGCAGCCGCTCGACCACTTCCGGCTCGTGGCCGATGTACCGTTCCATCACGTTGACGGCGTCGTTGAGGA
>JABMRB010000286.1 GCA_013202865.1 Candidatus Nealsoniibacteriota bacterium
CCGGCGGCACAGCGTCCCTCGCTGCCGGCGGCACTGACTCGATGACCTTGGCCAACCAGCGGATCGCCATTGCCATGGAGAAGGGCAGCAATCACTTCGAGTGGATACACAAGCGGCTCGATACGGGTGAGGAATTTCCCGCTGACGTGTTGCTCAACGCCATGGAACTGGACGGCAAGCAATCGCTCCAAGCGGTGGTCCGCAACATCACCACCCGAAAGCAGGCCGAAAAGGAATTGAGGGACTACTCCGTCGCTTTGGAATCGGCAAACGTAGCTCTGGAGAAGTCCAACCAAACCGCCGAGGCCGCCACCCGGGCCAAGAGCGAATTCCTGGCCAACATGAGCCACGAAATCCGCACGCCCATGACGGCCATTCTGGGATTCTCCGACGTGCTCCTGGGGAACCTGGAAAGAGAAGAGAACATCTCGGCTGCCACCACAATCAAGCGAAACGGTGAGTACCTGCTGGGACTGATCAATGACATCCTCGACCTGTCGAAAATCGAAGCCGGCAAACTCGAAGTCGAACGCATCAACTGCTCGCCCGGCAAGGTCGTATCCGACGTCGCATCGCTGATGCGGGTGCGGGCCGAGGCGAAAGGTCTTCCGTTGGAGATCGAGTACGTCGGCGGAATCCCGGAAACTATCCTGTCCGATTTCACCCGGATCCGCCAGATCCTGATCAATCTGGTCGGTAACGCGATCAAGTTTACCGAAACGGGGAGAATTCGGCTGGTGACACGGCTTGTGCGAAGCACGGCGAGACCACCTTGCCTGCAATGTGACGTGATCGACACCGGCATTGGAATGACCCGGAAACAAGCCTCCAAGCTCTTCCAGCCGTTCACGCAAGCCGACTCGTCCACCACCCGAGAGTTCGGCGGGACCGGCCTGGGTTTGACCATCAGCAAGCGGCTGGCAGAAATGCTTGGCGGCGACATTACGATCAGCAGCACGGCAGGCCAAGGAAGCACCTTCAGTGTGACGGTCGAAACGGGCCCGCTCGATGACGTCTCCATGCTCGAAGACGTTACGGAGGCCGTCGCCGAGGGCAAGCAGGAAACGACGGCGGCCGTTGCCCCTACGATCGAACTGGATTACCGTATCCTCCTGGCCGAAGACGGGCCCGACAACCAGCGGCTGATCTCTTTCGTCCTGAAGAAGGCCGGTGCCGACGTCACGCTGGCCGCGAACGGCCTGATTGCCCACGCTAAGGCACTTGTGGCGCGCGAGGCGGGCGAACCCTTCGACGTCATCTTGATGGATATGCAAATGCCGGTGATGGACGGCTACACGGCCACCAGAAAGCTTCGCGAGGCCGACTACACGGGCCCGATCATTGCCCTGACGGCCAATGCCATGGCCGGGGACGACGATAAATGTGGCGAGGCAGGTTGCGACGCATACGCCACCAAACCAATCGATCGGGCGACATTGTTTGACACGATCTTACAGTATGCCGGGAAACAACCGCAACCGACCGACGCAGCCATCGGCAACGACGCCGGCGATGTGGTAGTGAACGACCGGTAGCAGACCCCGCAGAATTAGGGAGATTCCAGCGATGCCATCAAACATTCTCGTTGTGGACGACTCGGCAACGGTCCGGGCACTGCTGTGTCGTGCGCTTGAGGACGACGGCTATGACGTGTCGGTCGCCGCGAGTGGAGAAGACGCGCTGGACCAGATTGCGGCATCGCCTCCCGACGTCATGCTGCTGGACGTCGAGATGCCCGGAATGGATGGGATCGACGTCCTTCACTCGCTCAAATCAAAGGAGCAGACGCGCGGCATCTCGGTGATCATGGTCACGTCGCATGATCGTGACGACAAGGTTGTGGGGGCGCTGGAAGTCGGTGCAACCGATTTTATCCCGAAGCCCTTCTCGGTAGCCATCGTTCGAGCCAGGGTCCGAAATGTGATCAGGCTACGGAGTCGGCACAACAGGGTGGAGGCGGCCTCGGAAGCTAAGGCCGAATTCCTCGCCAACATGAGCCACGAAATCCGCACTCCGATGACCGCGATTCTCGGGTTTGCCGACTTGCTCTACAGCGAAGGTGATATTTCCAAAGCACCCAAGCATCGGATTGCAGCAATTCAGGCAATCAGACGCAACGGCGAGTATCTTCATAATCTGATCAACGACATTCTCGACCTGTCGAAGGTCGAAGCGGGCAAGTTGGAGGTCGAGCGAATTCGGTGTTCGCCGGCTCAAGTAGTCGTCGACGTGGTTTCGATGATCCAAGCCGACGCCGACGCAAAAGGACTTCCATTGCAGGTCGAGTTCGCCGGCGCAATTCCCGAGACCATTCACACCGATCCGAATCGGTTGCGGCAAATCCTTACCAACGTGGTGAGCAACGCGGTTAAGTTCACCGAGTCCGGCAGCGTCCGTGTCGTGATCCGACTCGTGGACGACGATCGTGATGAGCCGGAGCTACAGATCGATATCATTGACACCGGCATCGGTATGACCCAAGAGCAGATCGCCAATGTGTTCAAGCCTTTCTGTCAGGCCGAGACCTATACAACCCGGAAATACGGCGGTACGGGTCTGGGACTGACGATCAGCAAGCATCTGACAAAACTGCTCGGCGGCGAGATCTGCGTTACCAGCAAGCCGGCAGAAGGCTGCAACTTCTCCGTCACGGTTGCGACCGGTTCTCTTGAAGGCGTAACCCTGCTGCACGATCTCACCACAATCGGACCACGCACCCGACAGACTGAGCATGAACCCGGCTTCAGCGCCGAGTCACTCGACTGCCGCGTGCTGCTGGCAGAAGACGGACCGGACAACCAGCGACTTATTTCGTTTCTGCTGGAGAAGGCCGGGGCCGAGGTTGCCGTGGCTGAGAACGGGCAAATCGCCTGCGATCTTGCGCAAACTGCACGTGCCCAAGGCGAGCCCTACGACGTCATCCTGATGGATATGCAGATGCCGGTGATGAATGGCTACGATGCGACGGCCACACTGCGCAAAGCGGGGTACACGGGCCCGATCATCGCACTGACGGCGCACGCCATGAGCACGGACCAGAGCAAGTGCCACAATGCCGGATGCGACGACTATATGACCAAGCCGATTGACCGCAAGAAGTTGATCTCGCTAGTAGCCAAGTACGCGTCTCGCCGACAACTCCACGCAGAGTAGCCATTTTGCTCCGCAAGATGTGGCCTCGTCTCGCGGCGCGAGACGCCTACTGTACGTTCCACCGGCACGCGTGGGTCTCGTACCTCGACCCACCCTACAGAAGCTACTACTGCGGGGCTGCTCCATAGCAAACCGTTTTCCCGTTGATTAGCGTGAGCAAGAGCTTATTCTCCACTGCGATCATTCCGTCAAACACGGGCGGGGCTTCAAGATCGACGCGAGCGAGCCGGCTGCCGTCCGTTGTGGATACGGCCCAGAGCGAGCCGCCGCCATGGCCTCGGATGGCTTCGGTCTGCCGGACCGCCTTCTGCTTGAGTTCGGCGTCATCCGGGTTGTGCCAGAGTTCCACTTCGTCGATCACGTCCGCCGGACCGGCAAGGAAGAGAACGTCCTTGGTCAGCACCATGGCACGAACCTGTATCGGCAGGTCGGGCTTGATCCAATGATACTTCAGCGCCGTCAACTGCCCGGGCTTGTACAGCTTGCCGCGGCTGAGCCATTGCGTCTGGTTCCATTCATACTGCGTATGCTCGGCGGCATTCTTCTGCACCCGCGCCGCGCCGTCGGCGGCCGGTCGCCGGTCGGCCTTGTACAGTTGGTATTCCATCACCGGTGACTGGGCCAGGAATTGCGGCTTGCGAGCGAATCCGTAGATCGTCTCGTTGTCAAACGATAGGATACGCCCCGAGGGGGCATACTTCGCCGCGTCCATCCACACGTGCCAGCCGTAAACGGCCGTTACGCCGACCATCCAGTAGCTACGATGGTGCCACGCGTCGTCCAGCAGGCCGACGGGACTGAATAGATGCGCGTCGTCGCGATCCTGCTGCTTGACGTCCAAATCGGGCGCGATCCGCAGGCGGTTGCCTTCGAAATCGAACGGCTGGCTTCGCATGAAGATACGTTTCCCGTTGCTGCTGAGAATGTCGGCGTTGGCTACCGGCATCGTCAGTCCGAGCCATCCGGCCTGCAACTTCTGAAGGTTCTGGCCGGTTTTCGGGTCGTTTTCGTCGATCTGGCTCATCGCGAGCAACTTGCCCGTCTCGGCGTGAAGTTTGTAGAACCGCAGCCCGCCGTCGAGAAACGCGCTGCGCCCGGCGACACAATAGACGGCCTCGCCGATCACCAGGACGCTGCCATGCACGGGCCACACCGATTCGATCTGGCCGTAGGAGACCATGCGACGGTCGTTCGGCGCCGCCAGGAATTGCCACACCAACTCGCCGTCACTGGCTCGCAGACAGTAAACGTATCCGTCGTGCGATCCTAAGATAACTTTGCCGCCGCACAGCGTCGGCGGTGAATCGATCCGACCGCCGCACGTGTACTGCCAGATCTGCTTGCCGCTGTCTGCCTCCAGCGCATGGACCGTATGACTTTCCGGCGTGACGGTGACGACGATGCCGTCGGCCGACACCAGGCTGCCGAGCTTGCCGCGAACGTCCGTTGTCCAGAGCTGTTTCAGTTCTGCGGCAACCGTGACCGGCGTGTAACCGCTACGGGCCGGGTCGTGGCGATACATGGGCCATGCCGATGCCGTGTCGAGACTCCGGCTGGCAACGTCGCCATAAGCCGGGCCTTTCCGGCGGCGGTCGGTGTCGGATATTTTGTCCGGCGCACTGCCGCCGCGGCAAGCCGGGGCCAGTGCGTTGAAACCCGACGTCTTCGTTTCCATCAGGCAGGCACACGGATGAGGGCCCAAGTAGATCAGTCCGTTGGCCGGCATGATGCCGTAGAGGCACGAACCGCGCGTCCAATGGTTGACGTCGACCTTCTCCTTGCGAACGTCGACGACTTCGATGCCGGTTCGCGATGCCAAGAGATACCGCGAAGTCCCCTTCGACCGATAGCAGCGCGGATGGAACCAGGTCATCTGCGGCGGTGAGAATTCCGACTTGACTTCGCCCGTGTGGATGTCTTTGCCGATAAACGTATTGCGGCCCATGCCGGCCGACCAGACCAGATCGTTGATAACCAGCGCGTCGCCCGGCGATACGTGGCCGGAGCGCGGATGAGAAGACTTCCATAGCAACTCACCCGTCTTGCGCGAGTATCCGCTGATGTTCGGATGGTGTTGATAGAGGAGCACGTCGTCGTAAGAAACCACCGTAGGCGGGTAGCGCGTGTTGAGCGACTGGAACTTAACCACGTCGTCCTGCCGCCACCGCGGACGGCCCGTCGTGCGATCGAGACACGTCAGATCCTCGCCCGTGTGGAAGTAGACGCTGTCGGCATCCACGGTAAGCGTGAGCCGGGCCACGGGCGACTCGAATCGCCACAGTTGCTGGCCGGAGCCGGCGTCGATGGCCGTGACGTGCTGTTTGTCGCCGGGTTTCCACGTTCCGATCTTGCCCATGGCCCGTTCCGACTCGGTCCAGCAGTGTTCGTTGCCGGGTTTGAAAACGTCCGGTTTGAAATCCTCGTTCACGCGCAGATAGAGCACAGCGTCCCCCGCTGCCGGCGGCACAGCGTCGCAGACCAGGATCTCCTCGGTACCTTCGGTGCCCTGGTACGTCTTGACCGTCTCGCCCGTGGCCGCATCCAAGGCCGTCACCGGGGCGGCCAGGCCGAGCGTTACGTAGACCCGATCGCCCACGGCCACCAGACGACGCGGTATCGTGGCGGGTCCGGCCTTCAGCGGCCAGAGGTGGGTGTGCCACAACGGGATATTGCGCCGCCAGAGAACCACGCCGTTGAAGGCGTTGCGGGCGACCAGTCTCCACTCGGGTGGCAACTGCACGGAGCTGGTCGGCCCCTCGTCCATGACGTAGAAGAGCCGGCCGCCCGCCGAGACCATGGCGTTCATGCCCGACATCTTCTCGTGAGACCGCGTCCATTTGGGGCCGCCGTTCCACTGCAACCGGCGCGGCGCATCGACGACCGTATCGTCGGCCACCGCGTTGTTGTCCGGGCCGTGCATGTAATGCGTCCACTCGTCGATCTCGTCGGGCCACGGCTTGACCGTCTTCGTCCATCTGCCGTCCGTGTTGACGTACGCCACGCCAAGCGGGGCAAGCACCCGCATTAGCTCGTGGGTCGGCACATCGTAGCGGTTCTCGACCACGATCAGGTTCACGAGGTTGTCGATGTAGGGAAGACGATTCGCATCGAGCCGATCGACCGATACCGGACCGTAGACGCCGAGCGACCGGATGGTTGCACGGGCCTTGGCGACTTGACCGGCGTCGCGGTCGAGGCCATGCACCAGATAGCCGTCACCGGCGTGCAAGGCGGCCGTGAGTTTCCCGTCACCGCAGCCGAGGTGGACGATCAATCCGCCCCGAACGCCCGTCGCGGCAAGAATGCGGCCGGCCGGATCGTCCTGCCGGGTATCGGAAGCTTTGGCACTGCAAATCAGCCCTGCCCCGCAGCAGATCACCAGAAGAGGCAGAACGCGGAAGCCATTTGGACGATTGAAGGAAAGCATGGTCGAATCTCACTTCCTGTTGAGTAGTGTAGTCCATGTCGCTGCCGCGAAACTTCAGCATGTCGACGTACTCTTTCATCGCCGGGTCGGTGTAGTCCAGATCGACGACCTTCCACTCGAAGCGGAACTCGAAATCGTCGGGCAACGGTCGCTTGGCGAAGACCAACTTTCCGCCGCGCCGCGCGCGATAAATAACGCCGTCCTCGACCGTCCAGTTGTCGTGTTGCTGGGTCCAGCCGTCGAGCGTCTTGCCGTCGAAGATCGGCTCGAACCCCGCGTTGCGTTTTTCCGGGGTCAGTCGATTGGGTTCACGGGCCACACCATGGACGGGGGAGATCAACAGGCATAGCGCCGCGCACGCCATGCAGACTTGTCTCTTTGTCACCTTCGACATGGGTTCGTAGTACCGGCTTTAGCCGGCCTTTTCTTCTAGTCCTCCAATCTCCTCCGGCTAAAGCCGGTACTACGAACAAAGACAAATAAACACCGAATCTATAAATCCCACTTCTCGCCGTAGTCGAACACTGGATGACTCAGCCAGAGGTCCCGGAGCCAATCCCGGCCCTTGGTTGCCAGATACCAGTGAACGCTCGAAAACGGCCAGTCCTGCCACTTCTCAACATATCCGTGTTTCCGTGGATTATTGTGAATATAGTTGAGAGTCGTATGGTAGTGCCCCTCTGATCTCATGCAGCGGTCCTGGAAACGATGCCAAACCTGTCTTCCGCGAGTATCGTCGTCACGGTTCATCTGGAAAGAGGACCGCCCGTGAAGCTGGCCGATGCACTTGGAAAAGACCTTCATGTCGGCGATCTTGACCAACACATGGTAATGGTTCGGCAGCACGCACCATGCAGCGTACGGCGCAGACACCTCTGCGACGGCGTTCAAGAGTTGCTCTTCAAACCACCCAAGACGCTTGTGCGAGTTAAGCAGCTTGCGATGTTCAAAGCAGGTTCCGCTGACAATACGAAACTCGCCAGGCACCTCCAAGTGGGGCGGGCTATGCCGAGGGAAGCCGCGATTCAACCGGTCTGCAACAATCGCACGGCGCTCTTCCGGCGTCATTCGTCGATAGTCATACATCCCGGTTCCTCGCAAGAGGTTCACAGTAAGTTCGTAGTACCGGCTTTAGCCGGCCTCAGCCAGTCGTAGCGGAATCCCGTTTATCATACCGGATAACTCCCCGCCTGAAGGCTCTTGTCTCTTCCGGCTAAAGCCGGTACTACAAACACTCGGCCGGCTAAAGCCGGTACTACGAACTTACTTAACGGCACCGCATCACTTATACTCCGCCGGCTTTCTCGGCACGACCTTCAACTTGTCGTATTGGAATCCGCTGGCCAGCGGTTTGTACTCTCCGACGTATTCCACACTGCTGGTGGCGGCGATCTGCTGCTCCATCTTCAGGCACCAGTAGGCGGCGTTGATTGTGAGGCGGCGTAGCCCGGCGCTCTGGTAGTCCTTGGCGCTTCCCATGGTGACGTGGAATACGCGGGCCGTTTTTCCCGTGGAGCCGGTCCAGGTCTTCGTCCAGGCGACCGGCAGCGGTTCCTTTTCTTTGTTGACTCCGTCGTCGTGGTTGCGGCCCAGCAGCGGCTGCCCGTAGACCAGGGCCTGGCACCCGGCCGGCAGGCTCCCGTCCTTGGGGTAGGTGCGATAAACGTCCGAAGGGCCCCAGATATCTTCGACGCCTCGGAGGATGGGGTGGTCCTTGGCCGCTTCGACGAGGATGCCTCGGGTCGAGTCCGCGTGCCAATTGCCGTGATGACCTCGGAACGCTCCTCCCAGGACGTCGTCGCCAAATCGCACTTTGGCGCCGTTGATCTCGTACGGGAAGTTGTGCAAGAAGCCGTGGTTGGCCGTGCGGATGCCGATGATCGGCTTTCCGGAATCGAGGTAGTCGATGACGTGCTTGATCTGGTCGTCCGGCAGCGTGATCATTCGGCTGAACAGAATCATCAGATCGGCCTTCTCGAGGTATTCCAAGCCCGGGATGTTGTGCGTTACGTTATTGCCTTGCCCGCGTGTCTTCATCGTGGGGTCGGCCTCGCCCTTGTCGTTCACGGAAAAGAGAACGGTGCAATTGAAGCCGTGCCTTGTGGCGAGTATCTTGGCCAGCATCGGCATCGATTGCTCGCTACGGTATTCTTGATCGGCAGCAATCAATACGATGTGCTTGCCGCTACCGGGGCCACTTGCACCCTGGAAGGTCAGCCAGAGAGGGCTCTCGGGCACGGGGTGCGAAGCTGCGGCGCATGAAATCGTCGCTGCGATGAGGACGATGGGCAAGACGGCGTTGAAGATACTAGAAGCGACGTTGTGTTTCGGCATGGTATTCACCTTTCAGGAGTTTCGGGTCCGCAGGGTTCAGACTTCCATGTCGGTTGGTACAGTTTACCACTGCAATCGGCCTCGGCACAAGGTGGGGCCGCGTTCTTGTTGGCTGCGATGAACGGATCTCTCCCGGCAAAGGTGGACGAGGTGTTGGTAATGCCGCGATCCTTGGCAATGGCCGGCGGCACGGGCATGAGCGTCATCAACAAGACAAGCATGGAGAACATCGATCTCTTACACATCGTAGAATCCCTTTCAACGAGCCATAGAACCCCACTCCCCACTCCCCGCTTTCCGCTTTCCCCTTTCCACTCACTCCCCGGCAAGCCGCCCGATCATCAACAGGTTCGTCGGTGCCAGCACGTAACGATGGCCGGCCAGCCAGCGGAGCAGGCCGACCTGCGACAGCAGCTTCAGGCCCTTGGCCGAAAGACCTCGCAGCAGTCGGCCCTGCCGCCAATGTGGGCTTGCGCCGAAGGAGATCTTTCCGAGTTGTTCGTCGATCGCGTGGAACTCGCCATCGCGCGACGTGGCCGCAACGCAATCGCCCGGGTCGAACGCGAGCCGCGGAAACAACACTTTAACGCCCTCGGCCGTGAACCGCCAATAGTCGGACGGGTAGCCGTGGAATTTCCAGGCGAACGGCACCGATAGGCAGATCTGCCCGGCCGGGCGAAGCAACTGCGTCAAGTTCTCGGCCATCGCAAACGGCGCCCGGCAGTGCTCGAGGACGCTGAGGCAGAAGATGGTGCCGAATCGCCGCCCTGCCAGCCGTGCGTCGATCTGATCCAACGGCAACGTCAGGTCGAGCACCTCGTCCACACCCGGCCCGTCGGCCATGTCGACGCGAACGTACTCGTCCTCTTCGGCAAACAGCCTTTGCAGGTCCTGCGTACTGCCGTAGTCCTTCGCGCCGACTTCAAGATACGGCCCATGCAGTCCCTTGGCGTGTTGTTCGACGAACTGGAGTTGGTTGGCATCGCCCATCGTTTGTGTTTCTATGAGAGATTCGGTATTCGCTTTGAGCAATGAGCAGTGAGCAATGAGCAGTGAGCAATGAGCAG
>JABMRB010000287.1 GCA_013202865.1 Candidatus Nealsoniibacteriota bacterium
AGATGTCCTCGAACTGCAAGCCGCCGTCGAAAGAGATGCTTCGCTGGGCCACGCTTCTGCCGTTCAACAACACCGTCAAGTCGGCCGTCCGCCGCTCATAACCCTTGGATCGGATCTGAACGCGGACGGGAACCTTGTCGCCGGAGAAGGCGACTTCCTGCATGATTATGTTGCGGATGGAGATATCGTCGGGGTCGGCAATACCCATCGCCACGGGGTATACCGGGATGCCATGCGTGCCCAGGTCGTGGATTGCGTCATCGGCCCGACGCGAAGAGGTGTCGAGTCCATCGGTCAGCAGCACGATACCGGCCAGGGGAGCGCCGCGGTCGGATTTGGCTACCGCATCAAGCGACTCCGCGATGGAGGTTCCGGGCTCGACGGCCTTTAGCGCAGCCAGAGAATCAGCAGCCCCAATCTGGCCGTCGCCGAGTCTACGAAGCGTCTTGCCGAAGGCGTAGTAGCTGACTTCGAGATCATCGCCGAGCGATTCGAGCATCTCGCGAGTCGGCTGCGTCAGCAGGCTCCTCGCCAAGTCGAGCCGCGAGGAGGCGGCAATCGTCTGATGTTGCTTTGTATTGAGCGACATGGAAGCCCCGTTCGCGTCGGCTATCTCCGAAAGCGGGAGGATCCCTAGCGCGGCGGCTGCCTCGACAATATCCTCGGGTCGTTTGCGCTGGTCCTTTACCGACATGCTCTGGGATACGTCGATCAGCACCGGCAACCGACGCTTATGCGTGAGCGTTTGCCTGACGGCCGCCGTCGGCTCGAACATGGCTGCGACGATCAGGCACAGAACGATTAGCCTGCCGACGGCCAGCGAGATGCGAACCCACGTCGGCAGTCCCCGAGGACGGAGGTAGAGGTATGCGGTCAGGGCTATGACGGCCGCAAATGCCGCCAGCATGGCACCCGTCGATATAGGGCGAGCCCATAAAAGCTGTTCGACCTGGAAGTAATTCAAAAGCTGGCTGATCATCTAAATGTGTCCTCCGTGTGCGTCGACGCAGACGCGGATTCTTTTGCGGGAGACGGGTTTTTAAGCAGGCGATCCGCAAACAGGCTCTCGACGACAAGGAGCACCAAGCCTGCAATCATGAAGGAGAGCCAGAACGACCGGCCCGTGCGTGCCTGTTCGATGGCGTCAAGCAGATCCGGTTCCGACTGCGCTACCGTGATGCCCGTTTCCTTAAAGATGCTCGCCGCCGCTGACGCAGACAGGCATTTCACATTCGACTCCCTGGTATCGAGATTGACTGCAATCGGCATGCCGGGCGACTGCACGCTCAACAGCGGGTGCCCCAGGTGAACCATCATCGTGTCGACGCGAGGCCGAAAGATGGGGCGGCCACCAATTTCGTCGATGAACGGGTCGGCGCTAAACGCCAGATAGGGAACTGGTCCCAAGCCGCCCCCCGTGGCCGACCGACGAACGGTGTCATCGATCGTGTCGCTCCAGCCCGCGAGGGATGGCTGAAGGATACGGCAACGCAGAGATTCGTCCAACGATGAAAGTTGCGGCCGCCCCGCGTGAACGGACATCGCGGCGTCCAGAGTGGCGTGCTGTGCGCCGTGGTCCAGCTCCAACTCTGCGGCCAAGGCGGTCAGGTGCGCCGTTGCGTCTTTCTCGTCATCGGCCGTCACACGGTCGTCGGCTGCCACCGACGCCTCATCGCGTACCGCCTCGATACGAATATCCAACTCTGTCTGGACAGCCTCGACATTGTCGCCTTCGATCAGGCAACGGTGAGTGGCCTCGTCGAACAGCTCCCCGGTTGCCCCCAAATCTTCGCGGATCTGGTCGACCTTGCGGATCAGGTATGCGATGAACCTAATGTCGGCATCTTCGTCGCTGGCGAAGTGGTGGACGTAGACGTCACGAGCTTGGCCGTGCCGGTCGAGGCGTCCATTCCGTTGTTCCAAACGCGATGGATTCCAGGGGCAATCGAAGTGCAACAGGTAGCGAGCCGTGCTTTGCAGATTCAAACCTTCCGACGCCGCGTCGGTGGCGACAAGCACGCGAACATCGGCCTCGGGATCGTTGAAACGTTCTTTGACCTGCTCGCGTTGCGAGTCATCCATGCCGCCGAAGAGGGTAAGGAACCGCCGCTCGTCGCCTGGAAACTGCTCACGGAGACGGCGAAGCAAGTAGTCAAGAGTGGTTTTGTATTCAGTGAACACGATCAGCCGTTCGTCCGGCTTCCAGTCTGTGTTGTTGCGCAGCAGTCGGTTGATCAGACCGGACAAGGCCGAGTAACGGGCGTCCTCTTTCGGGTTCTGGTTCGTGACTTGATTCCGTTCGAGGTCGAGGCCCAGTTGCTCGACGGCTCGATCGATGTCGTCGATTTCAGCGGCAAGTTTATCGACAAATGCCTTCATCCACGATCCGATGATCGTCGATGCGGTGGAGTGACGTTGCTCCGTCTCGCGGTCGTCGGCGGTTTCTTCGGCCACGCTTCTCCGCGCTGCCATGACATCGCTGTCGTCGGCGAGTTCTTCTTCTCGCAAGCCGAGCTTGCAGCGTCGCCACGATTCAGAAAACGTCACTGGCCCGCTCAGTAGTCGTTTGCCGAGAATCTCAATGGCAAACGACCCGGCCAGACGACGCTTCTTGGATTCGCTTGCAATGATGGATCGAACTTTCTTGCGAAACGTCCCGAACGCGTTGATAAGATGTTTCTCGGCGGTGTCGAACTTGAGCAAAACGGCCTGTGGCGGCTTGCGAACACAAAACCGCGGCGGGTTGCTGCGTTCATTTATTTCACGCTTGAGACGTCGAACTACGATTTGCTTCACTCGCTCTATCTCGGCCGGTTTCAGTTCATCCGTCCGTGTGAACCGGACCGGATCGAGAAGTTCGAGCAGCCCGGAAAAACACCGAGTGTGCCCGTTGTGCGGCGTCGCGGTGAGAAACAACCGGTGCTCAAAATGTGGTGCAATCATTCGCAGTGTCTTGCAAAGCTCGCTGTCCTCGCCAAACGGCGCAGGCATCAGGTTGTGGACCTCGTCGACAATCAACAAATCCCACGGCAAGTGTGGCAAGCCCTCCGGAGTGCGACAAGCACTGTGAAACTGCTCCAAAACGTCGTGCTGACGCAGGTAGTAGTAGGACGAAATGATTCGCGAACAAGACCGCCAGGGATTCGCGTCGATTCCCAGCGAGCGTTTGAGTTTCTGTGTTGACCCTCGGTCGATCACGTCGAACTGCAACGAGAACTTGTCCCACATCTCGTCTCGCCACTGAATCCGCAGCGATGCCGGGGTCAAGATCAACACGCGTTGAATGCGACGTCGGATGAGGAGTTCACTGAGAAACAATCCGGCTTCAATCGTCTTTCCCAAACCGACGTCATCCGCAATCAGGAGATTGATGCGCGGCATTGCAAGTGCCTTCAGCAGCGGCATCATCTGGTAATCTTCGACCTGCACCGCTCCGTGAAACGGCGCTGACACCGGCATCCGATTCAGCGGCCCTTCGCCATCCGGGTCAAGGTACGGCAGAATAGCGCTCCAGCGTGCCGCTCGCACCAGCGCGTCAAAGTCCTCCCCAGGCATTGGCGAGTCAGAAGACCGAGGCAGCTCGTTCGGCTCAAGAAGGCGGCGAGCTGGTTCAAGTTCCCAGATAACTTCTTCAGTCTCGGGACGGTGCTCGTCCTTATAGTCCAGCCGCACCAGATGCACTACACCATTGTCGCCACTGAACGGCTTGACTTCGCTGATGACCGCGCGTCGCTTCCGCACGATCGCCAACATCCCGACGCGTGGATTGCGAGTTGTTTCTTCCGCGATTGTCGCCATTTGCGATTTCCGTTCCTTCAGTTGGCAATCAACGTCCCTAAGCCAGGTTGCTTCAACTAAGCCACAACTACAGCAACGGATCAACGTGGCTTTCGCTTCTCGTTAGAATGGCCGGCCCGACCAGACCGAACCCATTCATCAATCTCCTCTTTGCGAAACTCCCACAGGCTGTCGACCTTGTGCGCGGGCATGTTCTTCCGTTCGATCCACTTGTAAATCGTGTACCGCTTCACCCCAAGGTATGCGGCGATCTCGTCCACGGACAACCAGCGGTCACTGGTCACATTGTTCATCTCAGCCTCTGGGCACAAAACGCCGGCGGGTGATCGAAAGCACCCCGCGAAGCCCGGGGGCAATCTGTCCAACGTATCCCATCAGAAACAATCAGATCGTAACATATTTGCTAGCTGGTGAACAGCGAGGGAGGAATGTGCGGCTGATAATCTGGGCGGGTAGAGGAAAACTGCGGGGTGCCTGTGGGCGAAGTCAGCGGCTTTCCGGCGTAGAAAGCAAGAACAAGGACGATGACCGACAACCTGGCTGCCACGGCGATTGGCGATTGGCCGGATGCCATCCGCCATGCCGACAAAAACCCCGACTCAAACCTCCACCTTCTTCCAGTGGGAACCACGTGGATGCTTAGACCCCCAGCGGCGGTTTTCTTCGTAGCGGGCCACCAGATTGATCAGCGCGTGGCGACCGCGGAGCCGGCAGCCGCAGATGCCGCAGTACTGATTTCTTCCCAATCCCTTCCCCACCCCGGCACAACCACCTCCCGCCGCACGATCGGCTCCTGCCCACGACGCTCGTACCCGTCCTTCCCCAAAGCCGAGATATGCCGGGCATTCTCATACGTGAACCACCGGTAAACATACGATGGCACACCGCCTAGCGAAGCCACGCGAACACCCGCCTTCCTGAATCTCGCCGCCAGCGCCTGATCCTGCCCCGACTGCATGGGCGGATAGCCGCCGACAGACAGAAACGCCTCGCGCGTGAATCCCCACGAACCATGAAATAACCCACCTGTCCGCTTCCGCTCAAGCCACGTCCGCCGATCGATCCACACCTCGTCTGGCACAGACCAGGGCGCACCCGACTCAAACACGCGAGCCATTGCTTCGAGATGCCACGGCAGATAGATGTCGTCGTCGTCCCACACGGCATACGCATCCACGTCGGCCGAGGCCAACGCGGCGGTGGCGTTGCGCTTCTCGCCGAGAGTCCTGAATCGCTTGCCGACCGACAAGAGCCACCAGCCTGGGCCGGTTTGCTCGTTGTACTGGCCTGCGTCGTCTAACACGATCAGCTCTCGCTTATCGAGCGGATACGTCTGCCGCTGAAAGGACTCGATCGCCTCGGCCAATTGCTGCGGACGATTGTAGGTGCAGCAGATGCATGCTATCTTCACGAGTCGTTCTCCTTGAGCCAGGCTTCACAAGCCCGCAACAGACGATTGCGATGGGTATAGTGGTTGCGTTCCCGCCCATGAATCGCGTGCGGCGCCGGCAATTCACACACCGGCAACCGGTGCAATCGATGCAAACGCCCCGCCGAACGCCGCACGACGTAACTGAAGATGATGTCCTCTCCGTTGCCGAAAGGTCGGCTGTCTCGCTGGATCTCTGCAAAGTGGCCGGCATACCGAAAGAACTCAGCGCAGTACCGCCGGTGTCCGACAAGTACTCGCGTGAGCACTACAGGGGCCTCCGACGGGCCAGTCAGTGTGCGAGCGTAACTACCGTCGGGTTTGGGGGCACGTCCAAAGATACCGTGCAAGATGTCCGGCTCGGTTGACCAGGCATCGAGCAGGCCACGCAACGTTTCCGGCGGCAGCAGCAGATCGTCATCTTGCCACAGTACAGCCTCGTTGCGAGCCAGGCACCCGGCGGTGAATCGCGTGTAGAGTCCCAGGTCCCGATCGGCCTGGATGAGCGTGCAATCGACAAGCGGCGGCAACTCGCAGGCCGGGTTGTTGTCGAAGACGATGATCTCGTCGACCAGGTCGCTGGCATTCAGCCCGGTGACGATCCGCTCGACGTTCTGAGGGCGTTTCCAGTTGAGCAACACGGCAGAGCACTTCATCAGGCACCTCGCTTTCGCCATGCCTGCCAATCGCCCCCGTCGTGGACGAGATCTGCCGATTGCCGCACAACTGCCAGCGCTTCCTGCACACGCGGCCATTTCTTACCGTCAGTGTCGTCGATGACAATCAGCCCGCCCGGCCGAACGCGGGGAACCCAGAAGGTCGCGTCATGAGCCGCGCCGTCGCTGTGATTGCCGTCGATATGCAAGTAGTCGATCGGCCCTGTGATCAGCTCGGTCGCCCGTGCCGAAGTGACCGGCAGCAAGAGACACGATCGCGACAGCCCGTATCGCTCGATAAATTGTCGGCAGCGGACAAAGGCGTCGTCGAGCATTTCTTGCCTCCCCCAGAATGCCTCGTGTTCGGTTCCCTCCAACCCGTCGATCGCTACCGGTGCCGACCAGGGGTCGATTCCGACGAGCAGGGCCTGCGGGTGCTGGCCAAGTGCCGCCGCAATCGGAGTCAGCGATCGGCCTCCGAAGACACCGATCTCCAGGCCGACGAAGTCCGGGTTCTGCTCGGCAAGCTGGGCAACCGCTGCGGTCAACCAGCCGGCCTTGGCCCGGTCGCACCAGCCGGGCAGTTCGGACCAGTCGTGCCAGAACGTGTCAGTTTCGGTGTTGGAAGTAATCATCTGAGGCATCCTCGCATCGGGCGAATTAACGGGTACCAGTCGCTGCTCGACCTGGGCGGCCGCGATCTCCAGCAGGCGGACACGATCGTCCCAGATCCCCAGCGACAACAGCCAACGACCGTTTTCGAACATGGCACCACACGGAAACACGCAAAACGGCGTTCCCCGGTCGGGTCGCGGGCCGTTGACCGAGTAGAGTGGGAACGGGCAAACGCGCCGCATACGAAACGGCGGCGTGGCGTCGAACGTGTAGAGCCCCAACAGGTAGACCGAGTTGTTGTTCGGCAGCCACGTGGTGGTATGAAACCAGTGGTACCACTGGTCGCCGACCAGCACGGGCGGCGCCCCGCCCCGGGCTTCGCCCCACTGGCAACCGACCAGAGCGTCGCCGGCCGGTGGCAGCAATTCTGCACGCAAGCCATTGATGCGAAGCACGCGATGGGGACTGGCGTGATAGACGGCGTGCAGCGTGCCGCCGTGATCGAAGAAGACCCAGTTCTTCTCCCGCGGTTGCCGGCCGGCCAGTTTGGGGACGATGTGCTCGAGGACCTGGCCGTCGGCGTCGATCTGTGCCAGCATGATGCTGGCGTGATTTGGGTGGGCGTAGGCCGAATAGGAAAGCCACAACTGGTCACGAAACGGAAACAACCGCGGGTCTTCCTTGCCGATAGCCGACCAGGGGTGGGCCGGCAATCGGACCTGGCACGGTTCGCCTTGGGGCGAGAGGTCGTCGGCCAGTGGTTGCAGCCAGACAGTTGCCTGCCGGCGTCCCTTGCGATAAGCAAGTAGCAGCCGGCCGTCGTGCCGGATCACACTGCCGTTGAACCAGTGCAGGCTGGTGAATAGGTCGACGGAACGGGCCGGGATGCGGTACGGTTCGGCCATCCGCAGCAGGTTGTCGCGTCGGGCGATCGGATCGTCGTGTTGTGTCGGGTTGAGAATCATCAGGCAGCGATCTCCGAATGTTCCACAGATGCAAACAGTCTCCGCCAGCCGGCAAGGATCATTTCAGGATGAGCCAACCGCTCGGCGACTGCGGCAATCGTTGCGGCGATGCCGACAACCCATTGCTTGTTCTTGCTGATGAACTGGGCAATGTGAACGGCCACTTTGGCGATCTTGTCGGCCACACCGCCCAGCGCCCCGGCCAGGGCCTCGCCAACGGCGATCATCACGCCCTCGACGGCCGACATCAACCGGCGAAACGAGCCGCCCAGGCCCGAGTCCATTGTTCGGGCAGTGCGTGCCGCCACGCCGTCGGCCGCGTCGATCGCCTCGGAGAGTTGATCGAAGTCGGTTGTGGCGATCTTCACAGCCGAGGCAGCCGCTCGCTGACCGAACAGGGTGTTCATCAACCCGAGACGTTCACCGGAGCCCATCTCGGCCATCTTGCGTCCGATCTCCGACAGCACTTCACCGACCGGGCGCAGATTACCGGCCGCGTCGGCCGCGTCGACACCCATGTCGGAGAGCTTCTTCTGGACGGCCGGGTCGGCCAGGCTCAGCAGCATCTTCCGCAGCGACGTGCCGGCCATGCTGCCCTTGATCTGCATGTTGGCCAGCACACCGATCGCCTTGGCCGTACTTTGGACCGTCTCGCCCGCCTCCGCGGCGATCGGCGCGACGTACTTCATCGACTCGCCCAAGTCTTCCAACGTCTGCGCCGAGTTATTGGCCGTGGCGACCAGCACGTCGATGACCTGCCCCGTCTGCCGGGCCTCCAGCCCGAAGGCGCGCAGCGTACCGGCCGCAATATCGGCCGCTTGATCCAGATCCGTGCCGGTAGCGCCGCCCAGAGAACGGCCGTCTGGCAACCGACCGTCTTTCCGCTTCCGCGTGGCATCGCCATGGCGAACAGGCCGCCCGTGCGCACCGCCCGCTCGATCTTGGCGATGACCTTCAAGTGATCCGCGGACCAAGGCAAGTAGAACACTTCGCCGAAGTAGGTCTCGCAGAACGTGCGGAACGACTCTTCCGCCGCGGCCTTGCGCTCAGGATCGACGACGGCGGGCAGTTCACCGATGTCCTGCGCCACCCGTACTGCTTCGGCGTTGCGATGGGCCTGCCGGCGCTTTCGCTCGGCGTAGTCCTGCGGCGGTTCCTTCGGCTTGAAGTGCTCCAGCGTCAACCAGGCGGCGTACTGCAACAGGTTGACCGTCCGCGCGTCGCCGATCGTATAGCCGGCCCGATTGCGATGACGGCGCAGGCGGGTTTCGGTCAGCACGGTGCCGCGACCGGCCGTGTTGAGTACCCGCATCAACTCGGCGGGCTTCATGCTCTGCGGGTTAATTGCTACCAACGCCAACCTCCCCGGCGAGAGATGCTGCGTACTGAATCAGGTTGATCGTTCCGTCACCGGAGAGCAGACTGCCCGCCTCGGCCACCTCGCGTACCTGCTCTTCGGTGATCTTCCGCCGGTAGGCACTGGACAGCACGGCCGCCAAATCCGCCGGCTTCATGGCCGTGATTTCCAGCGATTTCTTTGACTCGTTTGACACGTCCGCGTCCTTTCACATGGATTTGGGAAAAGTTTCGAGATTCTGCCCGGAATTCGGGTGACCGCGCTTGATGTTCTCCGCATTTCATGGCACATGTGTGAGTGTCCGAAGCGGACTGCCAACGACCACCAACCACACGGAGAAAACCATGAACGCGACGCAACACGAACACCTGCCTGGCGGAACACGCGTACTGAACACCACCGACGGCGAGGCGGGGCTGATCAACAACGGCTTCACCTTCGACGCGGACCAAGGAGGCTGGACCGAGTACGAGGTTGAGACCGAGTACGGGGTCGAGCGCTGGCAACGGGACGCTTTCGTCCTGTTCTCCGAAATCGAGAAGGCCAACTGAGACGGGTGACCACCATGCGAATCACGCGAATCGACTTTGAAGGCCAAGCGGGCAACCACGCCACGGCCGTCCGCAAACGCGACAGCGATCAAATCGAAGTGACGATCCTCACACCGGACCTGCCCGACGGCCGCGAGCATCGGGTACAGGCAGATTGTGAAGAAGATGTCTTCTCGATGGCCCAGTGCCTGCAACACCACCTCGACGGATGTCGGGGCACCAACTCGATGATCCACGACTACTACCGCGAATCGCTCAAGTTGAGCGATTGCTAGACCCCTCCCCTTTTCCCAAGGAGCGACACGATGAAGAAGAACGACGTGAGGATCGGCCAACGCTACATGGCCAAGGTGGCCGGCAGCGAGGTGCCTGTGCGAATCGACGCTGAGAGCCGCAGCGGCGGCTGGGACGCGAAGAACATGGCAACCGGCCGCAAAGTCCGCATCAAGACGGCCCGGCAGCTTCGCCGCAAATGTACGCAAGCCGACCTGGCAGGCCTGAAGCGACCGGTGCCCAAGCGGCGAGCGAAGACGGCGACAAAGGCCAACACGTCGCCCAGGGCGGCCACTGGGGCGAAGTCGGCCAAGAAGGCGAACCAGAAGCCCACCAAGGCCAAGGGCCGCAACACGGGGTCGCGAGCCGTGACGGGCGGTAGCCTCCCAGCGACTTCGTCGCGGTCGGCGACGCCGGCAAAACCCAAACGAATCTCGGGCCTGACCGCCGCGTTCATGGTGTTGGTCGACGCCGACGCGGAACTGAGCGCGGGGGCGATCGTCCAGGTCGCCGCCAAGAAGTGTTGGTGGAAGTCCAACGCCGCCACGCCGACAGCCACGGTCTACGCCGCCATCATCCGCGAGATCGCCACCAAGGGCAAGAAATCCCGGTTCAAGCGCGGGGCCAAGCGAGGGACCTTCCGGGCCATCTGCACGGCGGAGCAGAAGCGCGAACTGTTCGGCAAGGCCGCATAGCTTGATCTCTACCACGTAACCCTCTCCTTCCATGCCCGGTCTGGCCGGGCTTCTCTTGTCACCGGTTGTCAGTTGGGACACGCTCGGCCTTCCGGCCGCTAAACTGTTCCCAGCGGTGGATGATGACGTCCGCGTACAACGGGTCCAGTTCCATTAGGTATGCCTGCCGGCCGGTCTGCTCGGCCGCGATCAGGGTGGTCCCACTGCCGGCGAACAGATCCAGCACGACTTGGCTCGGCTTGCTGCTGTTGAGCATCAGGTAGCGGAACATCTCGACCGGCTTCATCGTGGGGTGCTCGGCGTTGCGGGCCGGCTTGTCGAACGCAAGCAGGGTCGTCTGCCGACGGTCGGCCATCCACTGGTGGGC
>JABMRB010000288.1 GCA_013202865.1 Candidatus Nealsoniibacteriota bacterium
GCTTGATCGCACTGCCGCCCTGCACTTCATGGTCGTACTGCCGGATCACCCACTGCTTCGAGCAGACGTTCAACGAGCCGAGAATCCGCCGCAAGTCGTCAGTGTGGTCGGAAACAAAGGGGTCAGGACTCTTTGTTTCGCAGAAAAGACTCCCGTCCCCTTTTTTGAGCGGCTGGGTCGGCGGCGGCGTGTAGACCGCGTCACGGATCACCGGTGGGCGGCCGTCGTGGAGGAATTCCATGGCCACGTCGGCCACTTGCTGATCGGCGTACTTCAATACCAATCGCCCGGTGGGCACGAATCGGCCGATCACCGTGGCCTCGACGCCTTCGGAGGCACACAACTGGGAAAGCTCCTCCCAACTCCCTTCCGGCACCGAGAGGGTCATCCGTTCCTGGGCCTCGGAGATCCAGATCTCGGTGTAGGAGAGGCCCTTGTACTTCACCGGTGCCCGATCGAGCCATACCTCGGCCCCGATCTTCTCGCCCATCTCGCCCACCGCACTGGAGAATCCACCGGCGCCGCAGTCGGTCACGGCGTTGTAGAGCCCCCGGTCGCGGGCGACCAGCAACACGTCCAGCACCATCTTCTCGGTAATCGCATTGCCGATCTGCACGGCCCCACCCGAGAGCGTTTCGCTCTGATGGGTCAGTTCGGCCGAGCTGAACGTGGCCCCGTGGATGCCGTCGCGGCCGGTGCGTCCGCCCATGGCAACGATCAGGTCGCCCGGCTTGACCTCTTTGAACGACATTTCGTGCGGGAGCAGCCCGACGTTGCCGCAATAGACCAGCGGATTGCCCAGGTAGCGGGGATCGAAATAGAGGGCCCCGTTGACCGTGGGGATACCCATCCGGTTGCCGTAATCGCGAACGCCCTCGACCACGCCTTGCATCACGCGTCGCGGGTGCAACACGCCCCCCGGCAGCGAATCGGCGGGCGTCTCGGGCGGGGCGAAGCAGAAGACGTCCGTATTGCAGATCGGCTTGGCCCCCATGCCCGTGCCCATCGGGTCGCGGATCACGCCGCCGATGCCCGTGTTGGCACCGCCGTAGGGTTCCAGGGCCGAGGGGTGGTTGTGCGTTTCGACCTTGAAGACGACGTTGTTCTTTTCGTCGAAGCGGATCACGCCGGCGTTGTCCTCGAAGACACTCACGCACCAATCGTCCTCACCGGCCGCCTCGCGGATCTTCACCGTGGCGGCGAAGATCGTCTCCTTGAGCATGTTGTCGAACTGCCGCTCGCCGTCGGGGCCTCGGTAGTGGATTCGCCCGGCCAGCGTCTTGTGGCTGCAATGCTCGCTCCATGTCTGGGCAATCGTTTCCAGTTCCACGTCGGTCGGGTCGCGGTCGGCCGAGCGATAGTGCGCTTGGATCGTCTGCATTTCCGTCAGCGACAGGTAGAGTTGGCCTTCCAGCGCCAATCGCTTGAGCGTCTCGTCGTCCATCTCCCGGATCGGCACGGTGACGAGCTTGAAATCGTAAGGCGAGCCGACCTCCAGCCGCGTGAAGTCCAGCGGACCGGCGATCACCTGCTCGATGGCGTCGTTGGCAAGGATCTTAGCGCAGAGCAGTTCCCGCTTGTCGTCGTCCAGCTCTGCGACCCAGTATTTCTTCAGCGTGCGGACGGCCTCGGCCCCACTGCCGAGATCATCGAGATCGAAATCGGCGATCGCAGCCATCACGCTCTGGGCCACCGGGTCCATCACACCCGGCTTGGGTAACACGTGGATCAGGCCCGGCCGCCCGGCCGGTGCCCGGGTGAGTTCCGCGTCGCCGATCGGTGCCACGACGGTTCGTTCCACGACCCGATCGGCCAACAGTTCGTCGGCGATTCGGGCGACTTGATCCCGATCGAGGTCTCCTTGAATCAGGTATCCGCGGGCGGCGGCCACGTGCAGGTCGTCGGCCAGACCCAGATCGGCAGCCCGTGCGGCCACTTGCCGGGCGATCAGGTCGACCTGGCCGTCGGCCGGATAGATGTCAACTTCCCAGAGCATCTCGGTTCTTCTTGGCTTTCGTAAGGATTTCTTCCAGTTGCGTCTGATCGTCGTCGCGAATGGCGTTGTAGAGAGCGGCCAAGCCCGCACCGTACTCCTGCATCGCCGCAAGGACGTGATCCCGGTTGTAGGCGAGGATCTGTTTCCAAAGCGCCGGATCACCGCTGGCTAGCCGGCTCGTGTCGCGCAGCCCCGAACTGCTCAGCCGGAAGAGCCGCTCATCAACGCTGGCCGCCAAAGCCACGGCCGCCACGTGGGGCAGATGGCTGGTGACGGCCAGGGCCTCGTCGTGCTGCTGGGCCGACATCTTGATCACCACCGACCCGAGCCCCTCCCAAAACTCCTCGACCAGATCGTAGTCCTCCGCCCGGGAGTTCGACGTGGGGGTGACCACGACCACCCGGCCGTCGAACAGATCGGCGTCGGCATTGCCGGCACCGGCCTTCTCCTTGCCGGCCAAGGGATGGGCACCTACGAAACGGCAGTTGCGAGGCAGGTCCTCGTCGAGCGCCTCGACAATCTTCTGCTTCGCGCTGCCGACGTCGGTAATCAGGGTCCCTTCCGGGCAATGCTCGGCGACCCGGCGGACGTCCTCGATAATCCGGCCGACCGACGTGCAAACGACAACCAGATCGGCCTCGGCCACGCCCTTGCTCAGGTCGATCGTCGTGTTGGTCACCGCGCCGACGCGTCGGGCAATACGCAGGCTGACCTGACGGTGCCCGATGCCGACAATCTTCTCGGCCAGATCGAACTTCCGCAGCGCCAGCCCGACCGAGCCGCCGATCAGCCCCACGCCGACAATGGCCACCGTCTCGAAGCGTTTCATACGTTCTCCTAACGAACTCTCAGCGGACGAAGGCGGCCATTGTAGCAGCCACCGCCGACTTCGGGCAGGGGCCCCAAACGGGGGGCTGAAAGGAATGCAGAATGTAGAATGAAGAATGAAGAATGAAAAACGCAGGGAACGTGAAACGCCCCCCGACTTCGTTCGGGGGGGTAGTTGGCGGCGCCCCATCGCGATCCCCCGCCTATTTCTCGTCCGGGCGGTCATCCGGCCGCGGTGGCACATCCATCCCCTTGGGGTTGTAGCGGACGACCATGAATACCAGCGGCACGTCGCCCGTGTTCGTCACGCCGTGAAAGACCCACGGCTCGACGAACAGCACGTCGCCCCGTTTGGCCGGTATCTCCTTGCCATCGAGCGACCACTTGCCCGAGCCCTCTGCGATAACCAGGTACTCCTCGGCCGCATGGCGGTGGGCCGGGTGGACCGATTTACCCGGCTTGACGACGGCCACGGCCGTGAGCACGTCTTGGGTGCTGCGGGTTTCGCCGCGGAAATAGAAACGCATCTCGCCCCAATCGGCCTTATGCGAGGTGGCGTCGTCCCAGGAGACCACGGCCGAGGTCAACTGCTTGGGTTTCGGCTGCGGATCGGCCGCCCCGGTCGATTCCATCGTCAGCACGGCGCCGACCACCCCAACGACGCACCCCGCTGCCAGAAACGTCAACGTTCTCGTTCTTGTAAACATGATTACCTCCGGTTGGTTGAAACGAATGGGTTCTTGCCGTTCGTAGTGACCGCATTCATGCGGTTCCGGCCGTCCAAACCCGATGAATCGGGTCACTACGAACCTCCGGAGTATAGCATCGGGCGCAATATGGGCAATATAGGGGCACGCCGCCGCGATGCGACCTGGGTATTTGGGCAAACTTTTCCGGTTACGCTAACTATGACGCCACGGTCTGCCCGATGACGTTGGTGGTGGATTGTTGCCTCAAGAGGAAAGTCGCATGGCCTGGCAGAAGCTCGCGTATGGCGTGGAACGGTCTTGTTCGTCCTATCGATTGAAGTTGGCTCGCTATCCGGCATTGGCCGAGACGGTGGCCCAGTACGTTCAGCAGCGCCCGGCCACACCAGGTCGCCGCGGGGTGGATTTGCTGGACGTCGGTTCCGGATACGGCCGGTCGATGCGTTACATCCGATCGCAGGTGGAGCCCGAAGACGTTCGTTTCCATGGCGTCGATCTGTTTCCCGGCGGTCAGCACCGCGTCTACCAGCACCAAGATTGGAAGCTCTACGAGCACTCGCTCGAAGAGGGGCTCCCGATGTTCGACTCCGACCGGTTCGACGTGGTGATTTGCGAGCAGGTACTCGAGCATCTGCACAACGCCCAGTTCGTCGCATCGGAGTTGGTTCGCGTATTGCGGCCGGATGGGATTCTGATCGCGGGTGTGCCGATCTTTCCCGGCGGAGTCCACCTGCTGCGACGCCATGCGGTTCCTGTGCTGGATCGGGTAATCAAACCTCGCCGCCCCAGGAATCACGTCCAGGCGTTCTCCATGCGATCGTTTCTGAAGATGCTCGACGAGGCGGGCCCGCTGGAGATAAACGACGTGCGTGGTTTCCGCATCGTTTCCGGCGGACTACTGCGACCGCTGGAGGACTTCCGCTGGTGGTGGCGGCTGAACCGCTACATCGGCGTAAAAGCCCCCTCGCTATGCATCGAGACGCAAGTCGTCGCCACCAAACTGCGTGCGTCGCTGGCAATGCCCTCCGGCACGCCGCGGCAGCCGGTCCGCAAGGCCGCTTGAGTTTTTAGGGCAGGTTTGCAGCCTGCCGGTATTGTCGGAAGCAAGCGATCCGATTTCTTGAGAGCAGACTGGGTAGGCCGGCAACGACCGCGATAACCGAGTCGCGGGAGTTGACTGTCCATTTCAAAGTCGCCCGGCTCCGCGACTTCAGTTCATCGCTTTGTTATCGTGCGTTTTCAGATTCTAGCAACCGAATCTCTTCGGCAATTTCTTCAACTGCCGATCTAATTGTGGGTAATTGTTGTATATAAGCCTGTTGGTCATTTGGGTCAGTAATAGACTCAAAGTGATTCTGTTCTTCTCGCGACAATTCGACAGTGCGACGAAACGATTGACCAGATTCTTCATGATTGATTTCAATGTCTACCACCTTCTTGGGAGGCTCGTATACTGAGAATTCGACATTAGCTCCGGTCAGGTCTATGGGCGATATTTCACCGGTTTCAGCGTCGTATTTTTGAATTCTCCACGCTGATTTGAATCGGTGACCGCGAACGATCTCAAGAGCTAGTTCCGTAGCCTGATCGCGAGTGATCGGATGAATTGGACGTTTCGTTTCAAATGTTCGCGCCGTGTCAATCAGCTTAATGGATTCGAGGTAGGTTTCCCAGAAGTTGATGACATTCGTCAATATGTCGATCAGGTGTCGTTCCGTGCCATCATTTAGCTGAACAAGTACTGTTTTCTCTGCGTGGCGGTATTCACCCAGATCATCCTCGTACATCGTTACGACGATGCATTCGTTAATTTGCGCAGCGTCGGTTATGAGAGGGTTGCCGCTTCGTGTTGGGCGAGTAAGAGTCTTGTGCTTCGCGGCATTTACGATGTCCGCGAGAAGTGCAAAGTCGGAACAGGCGGCCTCGACTTGGGCCCGCGTCAATTCGTGGGGTGGGTCGAGATGTTCGCGGAAATGGAAAAGTGCCGTTGCAACACGCAGCGCAGCCCGCAAATCGCGACTTCGACCCAATTTCCCATCGGATTTCAAGTCTCGATATTCGACAAAAGCGTCAACTACGTTTTCGCGATAGTGCGCTAAGGTATCATCAAACATCATTCGGCCTCGAATTGGGATCGTTTGGACAGACAATCCGTGGCTGTCATGGTTCGTGGAGTTGTTCAAGGCAAACAGGATAACGTCAAGCTCAGCAGCGGCGGGGGCCGATTGAGCTACGAATCCCCAAAAGCCTACATGCCCCCGCCGTCTGCTGCAGCGACTGGTTCGGCCTCTGTCACTGAGGCCTCATCCAGATCAAATCCTTCCTGCCCTCTGGGTCATCGAACGCAAGGCAGAACATGTAGCCTGCCCAGAACATGAAGCCGAAGTGGTGCATACCATCCACACAGATGTAGCGGTAGTTGAACACGTCCGGGGCAATCGACACGGGTTGGGTGTGCTCAAGGATCAATCGGTACAGGGGCTGAAGATCCTCGATCCTTTCGACTAACTCGCAGTGCTTGCAGGGCAACTTGGGCAGAAATATGCCATGCTCCTTGAAGTAGATGCACTGAGCGATCTTTAAGGCGACGTTTTGGACGCGGACCTGATTCACGCTGAATCGTCGGATGCTCGGCGGGAGGATAATCCCACTGGGAGTCTCAGATTTCATTTCGCTGAGCAACCATTTGATCATGGAAGCAGTCTGAGGGTTCTTTCGTCGTTCCCGCAGGTCATCCAACAGAACCTTGCCCATCTCGGAGTTCTCGTTGATGACGAGCGGCATGAGGAAATAGTAAAAGTACTCCTCATCCATACGGTACTTCTCATTGCATGCCCGGTGAGATGGCACTGTCCAGAACGGTTCCCTAATCGTCGGCCTCAGGCCCTTCGGGTAAAAAAGCTTGGGCGGGACGTGTTCGACAGTCTCGTCCTGCTCCTGGATCATGTCGCCGCAGAGAGCACATATCTTCATGGGAACCTCTATCCGGTACGCCCTCTTTGGCCGAACTACTGTTTATCGCGCACCGCAAATCTGTTAATCAGGCGCGCCAATGCACAATAACGTTCCGCTCCGTGAGGGCGATTCTACCACTCAAGTCGAGAGGGCACAACACCTTACATGGCCTCGGGACGCTGTCGTGCTGGCCATTATCGGGGCAGAAAGCGCCCGATATCACCCCGTCAATTCCCCGGCCGATCAGCGCCAATGAGATAAGTGGCGCCAGATGCCCAACAACGTTCCGGCCGGCTCTCGCGGGTGGCCCCTCCGATTCTCCGGAGCAGGCTCTCCGTTTGAGTGGGCCTTTTCGGAAATTCGTCGGCCTTGCCGTGGCAACAAGAGAATGGCATCGGTCGCTGAGCAGACGATCGTGCCCGGATAATCAAACGGTGGGGTATGCCGATCAGCTACAGGCCCGATCAACTTCGCGCCATATGCCACCTAAATTCGCGCCATGCGCCACGTTAGTTTGGGTGGCATGAACTTGACTTAGGGCAATCGACGAGAGACGGGACTCGACGTAACCTGTTGAAGGAAAGCAAGTTCGGATCGTCCTCCGCCACGGGCCGTCGACGTAAGTACATTATCGTAAGTCCTGCAAATCAAGGCAGTGCGGTGTTGTGCGTAACTCGTTGTCCTGTCGGGTGTTACGAAGAAATCGCGGACAATTATTGATCTCGGCTGAAAATCCGATCGGTGATTTCAAGCTGATTCTAATCGACGTAACCCCTTATTTCAAGGCGACTTAATGGCCGCCTCGACCGAGCTGCGGCAATCTTTTCCAAGTCAAAAGCCGGGGCAATATCTTGGTTCATCGCGAATCCGCGCACCCCTATCCCCCGCAAGAGTACGGACTAGCTGCCTACTGGCCGGCTTCCCCACCGGCCGTAATGTCGCCACCGTCGATGCCGTCTTCGACCGGCTCGCCGTCGACGTCCATCTTTCCGCCGCGGTCGACCCAGGCGGGGGCCGTGTTCGAGAAGACGTTGCTGTTGCGGATCGATGTGCGCGAGTAGGGCATCGTGAGCACCTGGGCTCGGCCGTTGTTGCCGATGGTCGATAGGTCGATCTCCACCTGCGACGCACCGCCCGTGGTCACGCCCGCGCGACCGTTGCCTCGCGAGACGACGCCGCTGAGGTGGACCTCCCGGGCGCTGTTGTGCGCATTGATGCCGTCGAGTTGGAAGCCTTGCACGGTGAGGTCGACGATCGCCACGCGACGCACGTGATAGAGCGTGATGCCGGTTTGCAGCCGGGCGTACGTTAGCGGATAGTCGCTGGGGAGCTTGTCCGCCTCGACGCAGAAGTAGATGTGCCCGCCGTGCAGGCACCATTGGAGCTTTTCGAGTTTCGGCGGCCCCACCTGGAAACGGTCGACCGCAACCCGATCGGCCGGGAGATTGTCGAGGAACAACTGCTGGTGGGCCTTGCCCGGCGGACGGAAGCGGAAGACGGGCCCGCGAAAGTGCTCCCAAGCCTCCGGTGGCACGGGGGCCGCGCCGTCGAGCGTCGCCCCATTGCCCTCGATCGTAAACGATTGGTGCGGATAGCCGCTGTGCCGATTGCCGACCAGACTGATGCTCTCGCGATAGGGCTCATCGGAGGGGATCAGCACGATCCGGTCGCCGGCCACGGCCAGTTGCAGAGCCCGGGCGATCGTCCGCAGGGGGCCCGACCGGTCGGGCGCATTGCGGGTCTGCCGGCCGCTGAAGGTGTCGTCGCCGCCGGTGTTGCTGACGAAAAGGTCGCGCCCCGCCGCCGGGGCGGTCAGCAGAATGAGAAACATCAACGAAACAGGGGCAATTCGCATCGACCGGGCTCCAGACAGGGGGGCAGGGTTGGACCTACAAGTCTAGCATACCGGGGAGCGCCGGCAGTGGCAAATCGACCCGACGGAGACGATGCGAAGACAACCCGAAACGCCCCCCGACTGCGTTCGGGGGGGATCCCGCCGATGCAATCGGCGGGCTTTTGGAGCACATTTACTCCCGCGTGATCTCCACCTGCAAGGGATCTACCCACTGTTTCTGCTCGGAAGTGTAATAGAGATACGCCCGGGAGGCGGGACCCGTATACTTGCCCGGCACGGCCGCGACCAGGTCCAACTTCCATGCGATCGTCTTGCCCTTCTCCAGCGACCGCCAATAGCAGATCACCTCGCGGGCGCGGGTTTCGTAGTAGTCGATCGTGCCGGCCTTCTTGAGTTCTTCCAACTGGTCGGGCCGCACTTCCAATCCGGCCGGCAGACCGAGAATGGCCACGGTCATCGGCTGGTGTTCATCCTTGGACGTGTTGCTTAACTCGGCGGCCAGTTCGACCGTCTCGCCGGCGGCGACTCGATCGGCTGCCAACTTGGTGGTTAGCCGCACGGCACAATCGGCGTGGCTGTCCGGTTTCTCGCTCCGGTAGGCGACCTCCAGGGCGTAGGGCAGCTTGTTGTCGCCGGTGAGGTTCACGGTCAGCTTGTTCTCGCCCGAGCGGAGGCTGGCTTCGAGCCCGTCGATGCCGATCGTCTCCTGCTGCCCGGCGGCAAAGGCGTGTTCGCCGATCTGCTGGCCGTCGCGTTGGATGATCAACGTACCGCCGCTGACGGTCTTTCGGTTGGCCTTGGAGTGTTCGATCAGGGCCTTCAGGGCGAGGATCGTCGCCTGGGTCGAGCCGAACCCGCCGGAGCCCTGCCGGTTGCCGACGATCCACTCGACGGCCCGATTGGCTTGCGTGGCGTAGGCGGGCATCTTCAGCCAGGCCAGCGCGGCCAGGGCCGTCGTCTCCATCTTCAGCGAAAGCCCGCCGCTTCGCGTGATCGAGCCGTTGGTGCCTTCGAGATGCCCGTCGTCGTCCTGGGCGTCGGCCAGTTTCTCTAGCAGCTTCTTCGCCTGGTCCTTATCGCCCGCGTTGACCGTCACGGCGGCAGCCAGAGCGATCACGTAGGGATCTTCGGAGTCTTCGGCCAGTTTGATCACGTGCTCGACCTCAGCGTCGATCCCTTCCTGACCCGATTCGGAAAGCGCCCAGGTGATGTAGGCGTCGGTGACGTCCTTGGGTGCGCCGCCGAAGCTATCCAGGGCCTTGGAATTGCGCTGAAAACCGCCCTTGCCGTCGCGGCGTTTCAGCAGCCACTCGGCGGTCCGCTCGATCATCTTGGGATCGACGTCGTA